>JAAZGQ010000164.1 GCA_012511135.1 Bacteroidales bacterium
CACCAGGCTGTCCACAATATGACCGGCGTTGTTTTCCAATTCATAGGCCGGCCAGAAACAATTTCCTTTCAATCCGGGATTGTTGCGTACCAGGCTCATCTTTTCGTCTAACTGGCCGGGATTCATAGTCCGGACTATATCCTGTCCCACATAGACGGAACTGGCGTAATTCAAATTGCCCCACCATTCAGCCAGGGTTTTGTAATCGGCCCTGGTGTGCCCTATTTCCCAGTACAACTGCGGAACGCAATAATCGATCCAGCCTTCGCGCATCCAAAGCAGGGCATCAGCATACAAATCGTCGTAATTGCTCAGGCCATCGGTCTGGCTGCCTTGAGGATCTTGTTTTATGTTGCGGTGAATACCAAAGGGACTGATGCCAAAACGCACCCAGGGCTTGGTTGAGCGGATAGTTTCATGAAGTTCTTTTACCAGGCTGTTCACGTTGTTTCTGCGCCAATCGGTTTTTTGAGTCGGGCCATAGCCCTGGGCTATACCATAATTTCTAAAACTGCTGTCGTCCGGAAAATTCATGCCGGCAATAGGATAGGGATAAAAATAGTCATCCATGTGAAGACCGTCTATGTCATAATTTCTGACTATTTCGCGGACCACTTTGACTATGTGATTACGGCAATCAGGAATTCCGGGATCAAACCAAAGCGCATTGCCGTAACGCACTATCCATTTTCTGTTTTTGCGGATGAAAGATTCTTTGAACGCACTTTCACTTGCGGTTAATTTTACCCGGTACGGGTTGATCCAGGCGTGTATATCCATGTTGCGGCGATGGCATTCTTCAACCATGTAGGCCAAAGGATCCCAGCCGGGATTTTTGCCTGGCTTGCCTGTTATATATTCACTCCAGGGCTCAAGCGAAGAATGATACCAGGCGTCTGCCTGCGGGCGGATCTGAAAAATGACCGTATTGATTCCTGCATCATGCAACTGGTCGAGCAAACGGACGAAATACTGTTTCATTTCCCGTTCGTTCATGCCGGCATACTTACTTTGGGCAACCGTATGCAACCAGGCTCCCCTGAACTCACGCTTAGGTGGCAGTTTTTCTGCCTGTCTCTGGCTGAAAAAGACCTTGGGCTCAGGCAAAGGCGCTTGAGGACTTTGACGGTTTTGGGTTGTTGCCTGCTGCAGAATCAGACTAAACATTAAGCTTATCAAAAGTCGCCTGGGCATGATTTCGGAATTTGGGGCTAAATTAAGGTGTTATTTTTTGTTTTCTGTCAAAGCTGCCACATCGAAGCGTTTGCCCTCATCGGCCAGTTCGGTATTAGGGAAAAAAGCCCTGGCCTGCTGTAATAAGATATCTTCGTTGGTATAACGAGCTGAATAATGACCTATGACCAATTGTCCAACCCCGGCTTTTTGTGCAATCTGCGCGGCCTGTGCGGCCGTTGAATGCATCGTGACCTCTGCCAGCTCTTCCAGATCGTCTCCAAAAGTGGCTTCGTGATACAGAAGATTAACCCCTTTGATAAACTGTATGATATTTTCATCGTAAGCGGTATCGGAGCAAAAGGCATAAGACAATGGCGCTTTGGGAGCTCGCGTCAGCCGGCGGTTGGGAATGAGCCTGCCCCCGGCATCCACAAAATCGGCTCCCTCCTTTATGGCTGGAATTTCTTTGAGCGGGATCCCGTAAAAATCGATCATCTCCTTTATAATGTGCCTCTGACGGGGTTTTTCCCTGAATAAAAAGCCGACTGATTTGACCCTGTGTTTCAAAGGAAAACAATACACTTCGAGGCTGCGATCTTCATAAACCAAAGCCTGACTGTCGGGATCGAACGATACAAATTCCACCTGATAAGGCAAGTCCCGGCAGAAATAATCCAGTTGAGGCTGCATCAGCTCTTTGAGTTCCGGCCTGGCGTGTATGCGCAGCGGGGCGTTTCTGCCCAACAAGCCCATGGTAGAAATCATACCAAGGAGACCAAAACAATGATCCCCATGTAAATGAGAAATAAATATATCGCCTATGCGATTATAATTCAGTCCGGTTTGTCTAAATTGCAGCTGACTTCCCTCTCCGCAATCTATCATAAACAATTTCCCCCGCAGGTTTACAATTTGTGCTGTGGGAAAATGTCTTTTGGTAGGCAAAGCCGATCCACAACCCAGAATATGTAAATGAAAACAGTCCATAGACCGGCTTATGAATTAAAATTCGGCGTTGCGCGGGGTTCTTGGGAAAGGTATAACATCGCGGATATTGGCCATTCCGGTTACAAAAAGCAACAGGCGTTCAAAACCCAGACCAAAACCAGAATGAGGAGCAGTACCGTAGCGGCGGGTATCCAGATACCAGTAGATATCTTGATCCGGAACTCCCATTTCTTTGGCCCGGCTCAATAATTTGTCGTAGTTCTCTTCACGTTGCGAGCCGCCAATGATTTCACCGATTTTTGGAAAGAGCACATCCATAGCCCGCACCGTTTTGCCATCGTCGTTCTGTTTCATGTAGAAAGACTTGATCTCCTTGGGATAATCGGTTAAGATCACCGGTTTTTTGAAATGCTCTTCCACCAGATAACGTTCATGTTCCGATGCCAGATCAGCACCCCAATAAATTGGAAACTCAAACTTATGACCATTGGCTACAGCTGCTTCCAGGATCTTGATACCTTCGGTATAGGCCAGGCGTACAAACTGATTCTCCACAACAAACCTGAGCCTGTCGAACAAGTCGTTGTCATACATTTTGCTCAGGAAGGCTAAATCGTCCTGACAACGATCCAGTGCCCACTTTATACAGTATTTAATGAATCTTTCGGCTAAATCCATATTATCCTGAATGTCGTTGAAAGCCACTTCGGGCTCTACCATCCAGAACTCAGCCAGGTGACGGGGGGTGTTGGAATTTTCGGCCCGAAAGGTCGGCCCGAATGTATAAACGGCCCCCAGAGCCATAGCCGCCAACTCTGCTTCCAGTTGGCCGGAAACGGTAAGGCTGGTTTGTCTGCCAAAAAAATCCTCGGAATAATCAATCCCGCCTTTTTCGTTCTTTTTTAAATTATACAGATCCAGTGTAGTAACTTGAAACATCTGTCCTGCACCCTCACAGTCTGAGGCTGTGATAATGGGTGAGTGAAAATAATAGAAGCCGTTGTCGTGGAAAAAACGGTGTATGGCCTGAGCCATTTCATGCCTGATCCTGAATATCGCCCCAAAGGTGTTGGTCCTGGGGCGTAAATGAGCAATTTCTCTCAGAAACTCCAGAGTATGGCCTTTTTTCTGCAGAGGATAGGTATTGGGATCAGAAACCCCATACACCTCGATCTCTTTGGCCTGGATTTCGGCTTTTTGCCCCTGAGCCGGAGATTCAGCAAGAACTCCGTCCACCCGGATACAGGCACCGGTAGTTAATTGCTTGAGCAGTTCTTCGTCAAAAGAGGCCAATTCCACTACAATTTGAATATTATGAATGGTAGAACCGTCGTTCAAGGCAATGAAACCTACTTGTTTGTTTCCGCGCCGGGTTCTGACCCAGCCTTTTACCTGCACCCCGGTACCAAAATCTTCTCTCTGCAGCAGATCAACGATTCTTGTTTTTTGCAATTTGTTCATGGTTGTATTCTCTTTATACAAAAGCCCCCATTTTAAGCAAGGATACTTCTTTATCACTGAGATATCTCCAACGTCCGCGGGGAAGGTTCTTTTTAGTCAAACCGGCAAAATAAACCCTGTCCAGCTTGTATACTTTGTAGCCGACTTGTTCAAAAATACGACGAACTACTCTGTTCTGGCCGGAATGTATTTCAATTCCGATTACATTCTTTTGATCCAAAGAAACAAAGCTGATTTCGTCCACTGCAATCTTTTCGTCATCCAGCACTATGCCTTTGGCTACTTTTTGCATGTCTTCTTCAGTAAGATCCTTATCGAGAGTGGCCTGATAAATCTTACGCTTTTCGTATTTGGGATGAGAAAGCTTGGAAGCCAGATCCCCATCGTTGGTGAGTAATAATACTCCTGTTGTATTCCTGTCAAGCCTTCCGACAGGATATATCCTTTCACGGCAGGCATTTTTAACCAAATCCATTACGGTTAAGCGCTCCTGAGGATCATCCGAGGTGGTTACGCAATCTTTGGGTTTATTCAACAAGACATAGACTTTGCGTTCAATATTAACCGGCTGGTCATGGAACATGACTTCGTCTGTAAGTTTAATTTTAACTCCCAATTCAGAAGCTACTTCTCCGTTGACCTTGACAACCCCTGCCTGTATAAACTCATCAGCTTCCCTGCGGGAACAGATGCCGGCGTTAGACAAAAACTTATTCAGACGTATCGGAGTGTCAGGATCCAGATTCGGAGCATATTTGGGAACTGAAAATTCTCTAACCGTAGAATAGTCTGTACCGTCAGAGGAAGATTTCTTTATGCGGGGACGCTTGGGCTTGCCATCAGGACGGAGTCTGTCGGGGGATTCGTTAAAACCAGAGCGGGGACGAGAACGATCCTGATATCCTTCATTACCATAGCTGCGACGCGGGCGATCCTGAGAACCTTCGTTACTATAGCTGCGACGCGGGCGATCTGAACCATAGCCGCCAAAACTATTGCCCTGATCACCGTAACTGCGGCGGGGACGATCCTGAGAACCCTCAGGGCTGTAAGGACGACGGGGACGATCTTGTGAACCTTCATTACCAAAGCTGCGGCGGGGGCGGTCGGAACCGTAACTGCCAAAGCTATTGCCCTGATCACCGTAACTGCGGCGGGGACGTTCCTGAGAACCCTCCGGATTATAAGGACGGCGTGGACGATCCTGGGAAGCATCGTTATCATAGCTGCGACGCGGGCGGTCACTGCCAAAGCTATTGCCCTGATCACCGTAACTGCGGCGGGGACGATCCTGGGAACCCTCCGAACTATAAGGACGGCGTGGGCGATCCTGGGAACCCTCCGAACTGTAAGGACGGCGTGGGCGATCCTGTGAACCCTCCGAACTGTAAGGACGGCGGGGGCGATCATCATTAGAGCTGTGATCGGAATTTGTTTTCTTGTTTTTTTCTTCCCGGCTTTCAGCTGCACCTTCGTCAGGCTTTCCTGTCCGGTTTTCGTTGTTTGTTGTCATTGTTGTTCTTTAATAAAATAAATAGAATAACCTCAGCGGTTAAATTGGTGTGTATGTGTTAATTTCCTGTATAAGTGCTTGGAGTAATGTTTCTGAGCTCTGCCTTCACGGCATCGGAAACATCCAGTTTTGAAATAAATTCCTGAATGGAGGCTTCAGTAATTGTCTGGTTAGTACGTGTCAAAGCCTTGAGTGCTTCGTAAGGTGCAGGATAGGCTTCCCGCCTGAGTATGGTTTGAATACCTTCGGCAACCACGGCCCAGTGATTGTCCAAATCTTGCTGTATGACCACCGGATTCAGTACCAGTTTATTCAATCCTTTCAAAGTGCTCTGAATGGCAATGAGCGTGTGCGCCAAAGGCACTCCGACATTCCTTAATACCGTAGAGTCGCTTAAATCTCTTTGCAGGCGTGACACCGGCAATTTATCTGACAGATGAGCAAACAAAGCATTGGCCAGCCCGATGTTGCCTTCGGAATTCTCAAAATCAATGGGGTTGACTTTGTGGGGCATGGCCGAGGAACCCACTTCGCCCGCTTTGATTTTCTGTTTGAAATAATCCATCGAAATATACAACCATATATCTCTGTCCAGATCAAGCAAAATAGTATTTATTCGCTTTAATCCGTCAAAAAGGGCGGCAAGATTGTCGTAATTGGAAATCTGTGTGGTATACTCCTCTCGTTTAAGACCCAGAGTGCTCTCCAGGAAATCTGCAGCGAACTCTTTCCAGTCGTAAGCAGGATAAGCAGCACAGTGGGCATTGAAATTGCCGGTGGCCCCTCCGAATTTGGCAGAATGAGGTACTGCCTTCAGTAATTTCAGTTGCTCTTTGAGCCTGTAAACAAAGACCATCAGCTCCTTTCCCAAACGGGTAGGTGAAGCCGGCTGACCATGTGTTCTGGCCAACATGGGAACTTCTTTCCAGTCCTTAGCCAGATTTTCAAGCCTTTCACACAGGGATTCTATCGAAGGGTAATATTGTTCCTCTACTGCTTCTTTTATGGAAAGAGGGACAGCCGTGTTGTTGATGTCCTGCGAAGTCAGACCGAAATGTATAAATTCTTTGTATGCTTGTAGTCCGATCTTGTCAAAACGCTCCTTTAGAAAATATTCCACAGCCTTCACATCGTGGTTGGTGATCTGCTCAATCTCTTTTATACGCTGAGCATCAGAGGGTTTAAAGTCTTTGTATATAGTACGGAGAAGTTCAAAGCCTTCCTGTGAAACTTGTTTTAATTGTTCCAGCGGCAAACGGCAGAGGGCGATAAAATACTCCACTTCGACCTGTACACGATAACGCATCAGGGCTAATTCCGAAAAATAAGCTGCCAAAGCTGAAGTTTTGCCGCGATACCTGCCATCTACGGGAGATATGGCCGTCAATTCAGTTAAATCCATTCTCTTTTGTTACGTTTATAAAAAGAAGCGCTGCAAAGATACTATTTTGCAATGATATAGCCACACAATCCATCAAGATTCCTCCTTTTTTTTTATAAAAAGAGCTCAGGCGGTTCAAAAATTTATTGTATAAAAATTTGCCGGGATCAAAATTCAAACTATCTTTGCCGCGCTTTTCGAAAGAAAAGGGCGTTTAGCTCAGCTGGTTCAGAGCATCTGCCTTACAAGCAGAGGGTCGGCGGTTCGAATCCGTCAACGCCCACATACTAAGCCTCGAGATGTTTTTCGAGGCTTTTTTTTTTAGATTATAAGCACTATCTTTCGGCAATTTTCCACTACCCGACTTTACAATGAAAGACTTTATAAGACTGCTGTTTCGTTTGGTTCCCCCCTACAGAAAAAATGTATTTCTAAACGTACTGAATAACTTCTTTTCGACCTTGTTCAGCCTGTTTTCCTTTGCCCTGATTATACCGATACTGGAAATATTATTTCAGATCAACGACCAAACCTATACCTTCCACGAAAATGTCTGGAGCCTGCCCGCTGCGGATCTTGCCGAAGCACTCAAAGACAACTTTTATTTTTATGTTGTTTCCACAATAGAAAAAAGCGGCGGGGGTGTTACTCTATTGATATTGGGAGGCTTTTTGATAGCCATGACTTTTTTGAAGACCGGTTTTATGTATATGGCATCACTCAATATGATTACCATACGTACTTCTGTATTGAGAGATTTACGCAATACCATTTTCGATAAAGTTCTGAATTTACCCCTGGGTTTTTTCTCCGAAGAGAAAAAAGGAGATATCATTTCGCGGATGTCCAACGATGTGACAGAGGTGGAAAATTCCGTAATGAGTTCACTGGATATGACCTTCAAGAACTTCATTATGATAGTGATTTATTTTACTGCCATGTTGATTATCAGTTGGGAGCTCACTCTATTTGTTCTTGTATTGTTGCCCATAGCAGGCTTTTTGATGGGCAGGGTAAGCAAACAGCTAAAAAAACCCTCTCGGGAAGGTCAGGCACAATGGGGGGAATTGCTCAGTCAAATCGAAGAAACGCTTACAGGCCTGAGGATTATCAAGGCATTTAATGCCGAAAACAGAATACAGTCCAATTTCAACCGACAGAACGAAACCCTAAAACGCACCTCCAAAAAGATCATCCGCCGTCAGCAACTGGCTCATCCCATGAGTGAATTCCTGGGCACTGCCATCATTGCCACCGTGCTTTGGTTCGGCGGCTCACTTATTTTGACCGAGTCTTCATCGGCTATCACCGCTCCGGTATTCATTTATTATCTCATCATTTTTTACAGCATCATCAATCCGGCCAAAGCCTTTTCGCAAGCCTGGTACAATATTCAAAAAGACCTGGCTTCCATGGAAAGGATAGACCGGATACTGTTAACCGAAAATCACATAATAGATCCGGAACATCCCGTTGAACTCAAAGAATTCAAGCAGTCAATTGAATACCGGAAGGTCGGTTTTAAATACCAGACTGAACCTGTGCTGGAAGACATCAACATCCAGCTCACAAAAGGACAAACCATCGCCCTGGTTGGGCAATCGGGTTCGGGAAAATCAACACTGGTTGATCTGCTGCCGCGTTTCTATGATGTGAGCTCCGGTGAGATTCTTATAGACGGCACCGACATCCGGCAAGTTCGGATAAAAGACCTCAGAGCCCTGATGGGTAACGTTAATCAGGAAGCGATTTTGTTTAATGACAGCTTTTACAACAACATAGCCTTTGGAGTTAAAAACACCAGCATCGAACAAGTGATTCAGGCTGCAAAAATAGCCAATGCCCACGATTTTATCATTGCCACCGAAAACGGTTACGATACCAACATCGGAGACCGCGGCAGCAAATTATCCGGCGGACAACGTCAACGCATCAGCATAGCCAGAGCCATCCTGAAAAATCCGCCCATTCTTATTCTGGACGAAGCCACTTCGGCCCTGGACACAGAATCCGAAAAATTAGTACAGGAAGCCTTGGAAAATCTGATGAAAAACCGCACAACTATAGTGATTGCGCACCGACTCTCAACAATCAGGAACGCCGATCTTATCTGTGTGCTGCACGAAGGCCGCATCGTCGAAAGAGGCAGCCACGATGCCTTGCTCAAAAAGAAAGGCTACTTCAAGAAGCTCTACGACCTGCAATCGCTCGAAGGGCCAATGAGCCAGGATTAAAACCGCTTATTTTCTGTCAAAGTAGGGACTTTTACCTGTAATAGAAAGCGGGATGGAAAGGGCATAAAAACACTCTTTCAACCAGCCCAGTTCCAAAGCTGCCATACCGGCCGTATACATAACGCGGTTGTCCACCCGGCAGTCTGCTGCCACAGCACAAGCCGAGCCCAGAGCAATGCCAAGATCGGTAACCGGGAAGACACAGGGAACGACAAGGTTTTGACGTTTTTCGGCACAAGTGGGAAATCCGCAATAGCCGCAGTTCAACTCCTGCTCCCCCTTGCGGCTGCCAAGAAGAACTACCGCCTGTGATTGCCGGATATTACCGGCATCTCTGGCAAAAGAAGCCCGCTGGTTTTTTAA
>JAAZGQ010000165.1 GCA_012511135.1 Bacteroidales bacterium
GATGAAAGTCTTGAAACGAACAATAAATCAGAAACAGAAGTCAAGTCCGGGCCGGAAAACAACGAATAGACGGATTATTGTTACTTTTTTTGAGGCTGTGGCAGCCCGGGATTGTGAGGCGGCCTGAGATTGCGTTGCAGCCCGGGATTGTGAGGCGGCCTGAGATTGCCTGAGCAGACATACGAGGGTTTTAGTGCTCAAAAAGGAGAATCCGGAGTTTATTCTTCGAAATGTTCCAGCAGAAAATCCCTGCCGTCAAAGCTGGCATAGCTGAATTCCCTGATCCAGTCGCCGGGAATAATCAGGCGGCTGTCCTGGCTAAGTTGCAAATCGAGTAAGATGTGGCGATGGCCAAAAATATAAAAGTCGGGAGCCGTTTTTGCGCTAGCCAAATGTTCTTTGGCAAACTTAACCAGGTGTTCTTTGTCTTCGCCCAAATATTCCAGTTCCATGGTTTTGCGTTTATAATAACTGTGCCTGGACCACTTCAGACCGAAACCAATGCCCAGATCCGGATGCAAGAGCCTGAATAAAGCCTGAAAGAAAGGGCTGTGAAAAATGGTGTTCATCAGCCGCAGGTTGAAGGGCGCGTAACCCAGGCCGTCACCGTGAGCCATGTAAAAGCGTTTGCCCAGGATTTCCAGTTCCTGTGCTTCCCTGTAAACCACTATGCCCATTTCCTGCTGAACGTAATTAAACAACCAGAGGTCGTGATTGCCGGCAAACCAATAGACCGGAATGCCGGCATCGGTAAATTCGGCCAGCTTGCCAAAAAAACGCACAAAACCCTTGGGTACAGCTTCTTTGTATTCGTACCAGAAGTCTATCATGTCACCCAGCATATAAAGAGCCCCGCAACCGGCCTTTATGCTGCTGAGCCAGCGAACCAGCTTTTTTTCGTTTTCGGCCACAGGTACATCTGTGCGCATACCCAGGTGAGCGTCTGTTACAAAGTATATTTTTTTATGGGAATCCATAGGTTCAGAGATAACCCAATTCAAGTTTTGCTTCTTCGGACATCATGTCTTTGTTCCATTCAGGCTCGAAAACCAGATTGACCTCTACTTCGCTGACAAAATCGAGCGATTGTACTTTCATGCGCACATGTTCGATTATAAAATCGGCCATAGGGCAAGAAGGAGCAGTGAGGGTCATTTCGATGATGACTTTGGAAGCGGCATCGATATCTACCTTGTAGATAAGTCCCAATTCATAGATATTCACCGGAATTTCGGGATCATAAACCGTGCGTAACATTTTCACGATGGCTTCTTCCTTTTCCAAAAACGTATTATCCATGTTTTTTTTTGAACAAAGGTAAAGATTTATCTCCGAATCACAATAAGCCCTGATCGGCATAACTGAAGTACTTGCCATCGCATATTACCAGATGATCGAGCATGCAAATGCTCATCATTTTGGAGGCTTCGTTCACTCGTTTGGTCAGGCGATTGTCGGCATCGCTGGGCTGGGTATTGCCCGAAGGGTGGTTGTGGCAGAGTACCAGAGCAGTAGCCATGTACTGAATGGCGTGCTTCAACACTATGCGGGGATCTACGGTGGTTTCGGTGATGCCCCCGGAACTGATCTTTTTCATGTCGATCAGCCGGTTGGAAGAATTCATGTAAACAGCCCAGCATTCTTCGTGTTTGAGATCGGCCATAAGCGGGTACATCAATTCATAGATTTTTTTGCTGCTGTTCAACTGCACTTTGTCCGGTATTTCGGCCAGCCGCCTACGCTTACCCAATTCAAAAGTGGCCAGAATGCTAACGGCCTTGGCCTGCCCGACTCCGTGAAATGCAGAGCTCAGCTCCTGAATACTCATTTTACTCAAAAGGCTGAGATTGTTGTCAACGCTGTTCAACATACGTTTAGCCAACTCAAGGGCGCTTTCCTTTGCCGAACCTGATCCCAGCACTATGGCCAGCAACTCGGAGTCACTCAGGCTGTCAGGCCCTCTTTTGATCATTCTTTCTCTGGGGCGATCCTCTTCGGACCAATCACGTATACTGAACTTTTCTTTTCGTTCCATGCCTGCATTTATATCTATATACTTGCAAATTTAATCTATACTTGATTATTTATTAATATCTATAACATAAAAAAACTGTCTTGCAAGGACAGTTTCTTTATTCGATTGAGTATAAATTTACTTGAATTTGATAATCCACCTGAAAGCAGAAAGCTGTAAATTATTTTGCTCTTTCCACATAGGATCCGTCGCGGGTATCGACCTTGATGCGATCGCCCACTTCCAGAAAGAGAGGAACCCTGACCGTAGCACCGGTTTCAACGGTGGCAGGTTTTAAAGTGTTGGTGGCGGTATCTCCCCTGAGACCCGGTTCGGTATAAGTGATTTCAAGCTCAACATGTACAGGGGTATCTGCATACAAGACTGTTTCTGTTTCGGCATGAACAACCAGTTCACAAACATCGCCTTCTTTGAGGAAATCAACTCCGTTGATGGATTCCTTAGGGATGGCTATTTGTTCAAAAGTTTCCGTATGCATAAAATTGTAGCCCATATCGTCCTGGTAGAGATACTGATAAGAACGACGTTCAATTCTGACTTCATCTACCTTTACCCCTGAGTTGAAGGTTTTTTCAAGGGTTCTTCCCGTCTGCACATTTTTAAGCTTGGTCCGGACAAATGCAGCTCCTTTTCCCGGTTTTACATGAAGAAATTCTACAATAAAATAATAGGCACCATCTATATCGATGCACATGCCGTTTCTAAAATCTGCGGTTGTTGCCATAAAAGCTTGCTAATTGTGTTAGTGATTGTCAATGAGGGTACAAAGATCGGGCAAATCTTTTTAAGGAGCAAATTTTCCAAAAAAAAGCAGTCCGGGTTTGTATTTTCAAAATTAATCCGTACTTTTGCGACCCGAAAAAAGAAGGAAAAAACGATAAAACATACATCCTAATGAAAAGAACATTCCAACCTTCGAACAGAAAAAGAGCCAATAAACATGGCTTCCGTTCCAGAATGGCCACCGCAAACGGACGTCGGATACTGGCCAACCGTCGCGCAAACGGCAGAAAAAAACTGACAGTTTCAGACGAAGAACGCCTTAGAGGATAAGTTCCGGGGTTTTTCATCTATACACATAAAAAGTAAGGGCCTGAGGTCTTTACTTTTTTTGTTTGACAAAAGTCTAAAATGCGTATCTTTGGAAGTTTATTTCTTTTTTTATGAAAGCAACAGTCAAAAAAACCTTATTCCATCTTGGAGCTATGGCATTGCTGGGTATCTTGTTGCTCATCGCTGTGTCCGGCTGGCTCAACAGTTACACACACCACGACTCGGCCATACAGGTTCCCCGATTGACCGATTTAACTATGGAACAGGCCGTTCCCCTGCTCGAAGAACTGGGTTTGCGTTACGAAAAAGTAGATTCTATGCATGTCAGCGGCAAGCCTGGCGGTGTGATTCTTGAGCAAAAGCCCAACGCCCGTGCCAGAGTAAAAATTAACCGCATTGTGTTTATTACTCTCAATAAGGCTATTGAAGAATCGATGGCTGTTCCCTATGTCAAAGATTTTTCGCAACGCCAGGCCATTGCCTCGCTCGAAGGCGCAGGTTTTGTGGTCAGGGAAATTCGCTTTGTCCCCTCTGAATTCAGGAATCTGGTAATAGATCTGCGACACGATGGCGAAAGTGTTGAGGCGGGGACTACCCTTCCGGTAGGTACATCCCTGAGCCTGGTTGTTGGTCAGGGGAGATCTGGCGGCAAAGTGCGGGTACCCGAATTGACAGCTCTGCCTTTGGATTCGGTTATCCTGATTGCACGCCAGTCCAGCCTGAACATCGGAGAGGTTATTTATGATGTAACCCCACAAAACGACCAACAGGCCAGTTCCTTTTTTGTTTACCGGCATGAGCCTGTCGAAGGCGACTATTTACCGGCCGGCAGTCGGATCAAGGTCTGGATGACTCAGGACAGCAATCTTTTGCTTAAACCCGAAGAACTTTTGCCGGCCGAAGCCTTCTATAATTGACGGCCTATGGATAGCATCAGCCCAAACTTCGTGGAAGATCCCGAAGAGCTCCTGGATCAGGATGAGTTTTTTACAGAAGAACCTCTTGAAGAAGAAAATCAGGAACTTTTCGAACAATATATTTTTACCGCCGACCCGGGGCAATCGCTGCTGCGTATAGATAAGTTTCTGGTCAGCCATATTGCCCAGGTATCACGCAGTCGCATTCAGGACGCAGCGCAGGCAGATATGATTCTGGTAAACGGACAGCCTGTAAGGGCCAATTACCGGGTCAAGCCCGGAGACGAAATAAAGGTACTTGTACCCTACCCTCCCCGCGACACCAGTATTATACCCGAAGACATTCCTCTGAACATAGTTTACGAAGATCAAGACCTTTTGGTGGTAAACAAAAAGGCCGGCATGGTAGTGCATCCCGGTCACGGCAACTTCTCGGGCACCCTGGTCAACGCATTGGCCTGGCATTTCAGAGATCATTCAGCCTTTAGCCCCGACGATCCCAGGCCGGGCCTGGTGCATCGCATCGACAAAGATACTACGGGTTTGCTGGTGGTAGCCAAAAACCCTGAAGCCAAAACCGAACTTTCGCGTCAATTTTCCGAAAAAACCAGCCAACGAACTTATCAGGCATTGGTTTGGGGAAGAGTGGAACAGGACGAGGGCCGGATAGACTGCCCCATCGGTCGCAGCCGGCGCGACCGCTTGCAAATGACAGTCTGCCAGGAGGACGATCCCTCCTGCAAACAGGCTGTTACTAATTACCGGGTACTCGAAAGACTGGGTTATGTTACTTTGGTGGAGTGCAGACTGGAAACAGGACGTACTCATCAGATCAGGGTACATATGAAATACCTGGGACATCCTCTGTTTAACGATGAGCGATACGGAGGTGATCAAATTCTAAAAGGAACCCGATACAGCAAATACAAACAATTTGTAGAAAATTGTTTTACTTTGTGCCCTCGTCAGGCTTTGCATGCCAAGACACTGGGATTCAGACATCCCACCCAAGGGAAGTCCTTGTTTTTTGACACCGAACTGCCCGACGATATGCAGCAGTTGATTGATAAATGGAGAAAATATACCGCTTCAAGGGAAGAAATAGTATGAGTATGAAAAATATAGCCATCGTCGCCGGAGGCGATTCTTCAGAATACGGCATCTCGCTCAAAAGCGCCGCCGGTTTGTACTCTTTTATTGACAAATCCAGGTACGAGGCTTGTATCGTAATTTTACGCGGGCAAGACTGGTCAGCCTGCCCCGAAGGCATCGAAAGCTCCTTGCGTATCCCTATCGATAAGAACGATTTTAGCTACCCTTACCGGGGCCAACAATATTGCTTTGATCTGGCCTGGATTACCATCCACGGAACGCCGGGCGAAAACGGCCTTTTACAGGGATATTTTGACTTAATTGGCCTGCCTTACAGCTGCTGCGGAGTATTGCCGGCAGCACTTACCTTCAACAAATATGTGTGCAATATCTATCTGAATCGATTCGGCTTAGAGATTGCTCCATCGGTCTTACTCAGAAAAGAGGATCCGATTGATACCGACAGAATTTTGGCCGAAACCGGCCTGCCCTGTTTTGTGAAATCGAATGTGGGCGGATCCAGCTTTGGCACCAGCAAAGTTAAAGCTGCCGAAGACTTGCCAAAAGCTATAGAGCTGGCTTTTGGCGAAGGCAACGAAGTATTGGTTGAAGGTTTCTTATCGGGCACTGAACTCACCAACGGTTGTTACAAAACCACAAAGGGGCTGGTTAGTCTTCCCGTCACCGAAGTCGTCAGCAAAAACGAATTCTTCGATTACGAAGCCAAATACGATCCCGGCAAAGCCGAAGAAATCACTCCGGCCCGTATTCCCGGGAGCAGACGAGACGAAATACAGCAAACCACTGCCCGAATTTATAAATTGCTCGACTGCAAAGGAGTGATCAGGGTAGATTATATACTTTGCGATGAAAAACTTTATCTGCTGGAAGTAAACACTACGCCCGGCATGACAGCCACCAGCTTCATTCCCCAACAGGTTAAAGCCGCAGGTATGACCATGGCAGAGATGATGGAGCAAATAATCGAAGACAATTTAGCCAATACAAAAATCAGTGATCATGTTTGACGAAATCAGAGCCTACAGCGACCAGGAACTGCTCCCGGCCCTGCATCGGCTTTGGGAAGATCAGGAGTTTAGGGCGTCCGTTGCGGCGGTTCCCTTTATCGGTTCCATCGGGGAACTCGAACAAGCTTCGTTGCAATGCAAAACCATAAAGCAACTACACAAAACCATCATTCATAAACTGTTGTCTCAATTGGCGGATAAAACCTGTGCCAGCCTCCAAAGCGAAGGCTTCGAAAGTTTGGATCCGGACAAAGCTTATATCTACATGTCCAATCACAGAGATATTGTGCTTGATTCCAGCTTTTTAAATGTAATACTTCTGAACCACGGTCTGGACAGTTGCGAAACCGGTATTGGAGACAACCTGCTCATCAGGCCTTGGATCAAGGATTTTGTCAGAGCCAACAAAAGCTTTGTAGTAAAGCGTAATCTATCAGTCAGAGAACAACTTATGGCTACCGCCGAGCTTTCGGCCTACATCCGCCATACCCTGCAGAAGAAAAAACAATCCATCTGGCTGGCCCAACGCGAAGGTCGTGCCAAGGATTCTGACGACAGAACCCAAAAAAGCATCCTCAAGATGTTAATTTTCGGGGAACAAGGTAACATTTTGGAGAATCTTGCATCTATGCATCTGATTCCGTTGAGTATCTCATACGAATTCGATCCTTGCGACTATCTAAAAGCCAAAGAGATGCAGCTGAAGCGTGATCAGCCCGATTACAAAAAAAGCCGACAGGACGATTTAATGAGCATGCAAACCGGGATTATGGGATACAAAGGCCGGGTGTTTTACAGTGCCGGGGCTTGTATTTCGGAAGAAATAATTAAAATGGATGCCGCCATGCCCAAAAAAGAATTAATCGAACAAATCGCCGGCTTGTTGGATATGCGCATACACGCCAATTACCGCTTATATCCCAACAATTACATCGCTGCAGACCTGCTCGATGAGGCCGACACTTTTGTCAAAAGCTATTCCAGAACCGAAAGAGAAAGGTTCACGGAATACCTGCAGAAACAATTGGATAAAATTGACCTTCCCGACAAGGACGAGGCCTTTTTGAGAAACAAAATGCTCGAGATGTATGCCAATCCATTAAAAAACAAACATAAAGCAAAAGCATCAAGATTATGAAAAGTATCTACAAAGCACTTCTTGTATTCGCCATTATACTACCTTTGGCTTCGTGTTCCAATTTTTGGGGAGAGGATGAACCAGATGTAATTTATTATGAATCTATGGCCAATGTGCACAGTATTCAAAATAATTCCGTGCTCTTCAAAGCCAACCCCAGTCTGTATTTTACTTCGCAGGACGGATTTGAACTGGACGATTCCATCAGTACCGGCGACAGGGTATGGCTGTATTTTACACTGATTGACTCTCTTTCGTCCACTATGTACAACATCAACATCTACTCCTATGCCGAAGTAGAGTCCCGCCCGTTTTTTCAACTCGAAAAGGATGCCAGCGATACTATCCTGAGCAAAGACATCTACCAGCTTCAGAAATGCTGGATCAGTGACAATTACCTGAACGTAATCTTCTATGCCTACGCCAGCGTCTCTCCTTTCAGTAGTTTTGAATTGGTTCGCGATATGAACAGAGAGGATACTTTGGCTGCCAAACCCAAAATTTATCTTGATCTCAGACATAATACCGCCTCCATAACCCCTTACTGGTACAATCTGGA
>JAAZGQ010000166.1 GCA_012511135.1 Bacteroidales bacterium
AGTTTGTCTGCCATTGAAAAAAGCTGTAACTGTGTTGATTAGCTGCTGTCAACCGATTTGGCCCGAAGAGATTTTCCGTGCCAGAACTATTGAAAACGCTGCAAAGATAATGCCAAAACAAATCTGCTGTTTTCCGGACGTGTTAAAATTGCATAATCCGGCAAGGATATTTTTATAAATACTGATATACAGAGTATTATAGGAAACTTCGAAAACTTCGCGGTTTCCGGTTATGAACTGTTTCCGGTCGAGAACCGTTTTAGGTTGAGAACTGTTCGAGGTTGAGAACCGTTTCAGGTTGAGAACTGTTCGAGGTTGAGAACTGTTTCAGGTCGAGAACTGTTTCAGGTCGAGAACTGTTTCAGGCTTTGGCTGCAGAAAGGGCCATCAGGCAATCACTCCCTGAATGATCAGCATCATAATCAGGTAGCGCAGGGTTTTACCGATAAACATTGATATCAGCACAATCAGGGTATTGGCCCGCAAAAAGCCCAGAGCGATGGCGATGGCTTCGCCCGCGTAGGGCAACCAGGCAAAGAAGCCCATCCAGGCGCCTTTGCCGTGCAAAAAGACCATGTATTTATGCAAAGTTTCTTCTTTGACTCTGAGGTATTTGGTCATCCATTCAATTTTGCCCAGACGGCCAATGTAATAGCAGGTCATGCCCCCCAGGGTATTGCCCAGGCTGGTGCTGATCAGGCAGGCCAGCGGGTCGAAGCCGGCCAGCATCATGCTGCCGAACAAAACCTCGGAACTGAAAGGAATAATACTGCCGGCTAAAAAAGAGCCGAGGAAAAGGCCAAACAGCCCAAGGCCGGTAAAAAAATCCATAGCTCAAAAGGTTCCAAAAAGTGCGTACTCCTGTGTATTGCAAAAAACTTTGCTGTAAATGTGCATCCCGGGCCGGTTGGTCTCAATCTTTCTGTTGAGTTGCAAGACCGGATGACCGGCTTTGACCTGAAAATATTCCTGCAGCTCTTTGTCTGCCTTGATGGCATACAGATGCTGGGTACCTCCGGTTACTTCTATCTGATAAGCCGTGCGCAGCAGGTCAAACAAAGAGCCGTTCTCGAGCTTGTGCATGCTAAAGCGGGGCAGGTTGATGTTGGGCAGCATGGTGATGTCAAAAAACACCGGCCGGCTGTTGATCAGGCGCAGGCGCTCAAAATAGATGCAACCGGCTTCGCGCTCGGTTTCGTTGATGTTGTAGCCAAAAGCCTCTTTCCAGGAGCGGATTTCGGGTTTGACAATAAGACGGGTACTCAAATCGTCCCCCAGCGCCGATGTTGTGCCTTTGAGCGAAAGTATGCCCACTCCTTTGGCTTTGCCTTTGACTATGCTGCCCCGGCCCTGTTGTTTGATAATATAGCCGTCGTTCACCAGTCGATCCAGGGCATTGCGCACTGTCGATCTGGCCAGGCCGTTAAGCACACTAAGCTCGTTTTCCGAGGGCAGGAGATCGCCCGAGGCATAAATACCTTCCTCGATCTGCCGGCGCAGCTTTTCGTACAAAGATTTGTAAAGTGGTAAAGTGCTTTCTTCAAACATGGCGCAAATATACATCTTTTTTTGATACAACAAGCAATTAATAAAAAATTGTACATACAAGTTATTATACTTGTAATTCCTTAATAAACATATAAACAGCGAGTTGAGATTTTAATAAAATATTCTATTCTAAAAAACTTGTATATACAAGTAATACTTTTACCTTTGCCTCCCGAAATCTGACCAAACACAACATTATATATAAAAACCAACACTATGGCAGTAGTAATTATCATGCCCAAACAAGGGCAATCCGTGGAAAGTTGCATCATCTCTTCCATCAAGAAAAAAGGAGAGAAGGTGGCCAAAGGCGACCTGCTCTTTGCTTACGAAACCGACAAGGCCTCTTTCGAAGAAGAAGCTCCTCAGGACGGAACCGTGCTGGAATGCTGGTACGACGAAGGCGATGAAGTGCCTGTTTTGCAAAACGTAATGATTCTGGGCCAGGCCGGCGAAGACTATTCGGCTTTGCTGGCCGAAAGCGCTCCGGCTGCTCAGGGAGCCGGACAGGCAAGTCCGGCCGGCCAAACTGCAAGCCCGGCAACAGCAGCTTCCGGGCAGACAGCTTTGGAAGCCGCAGCTACTCCCTCGACTTCTGCTCCGGCGAATGCTTCAACAGTCAGTGCCCCGGCAAGTGCAGCCCCTGCCGCAGGCGAAAACCAGGCCGGCTCAGTTGCGCAGGCCGCTGCCGCCCCCTCAGGTTCCGGAGCAGACTCCGGCAGCCCGCAATTTATTTCGCCCCGTGCCCGTAAACTGGCCGAAAAAGAAGCCCTCGACCTCAGTCAGCTCAAGGGCAGCGGCCCCGGTGGCCGTATCATCGAGCGCGATGTGCAGGCAGCCCTTCAAAATCGCCCCAAACTGAGCGCCCTGGCCAAAAAAACGCTGCACGAACAAGCAGCTTCCCTGCCAGAACAAGGCAGCGGACTGGCCGGCACGGTACTGGCCTCCGATCTCAAGGCGCCCGTCAATACGGTTTACGGAGTCGATTATCAGGACAAGAAGCTGAGCAACATGCGTAAACTCATTGCCAAATCGATGCACGCTTCCCTGCAAAATTCCGCTCAGCTAACCCATCACCTGGGAGCCGATGCCCGCCGTATACTGGAGCTGCGCAAAAAAGTCAAAGCCGCCATGGAGCAAGGCAAACTCAGCGTCAATATCACCCTCAACGACATGGTGTGCCTGGCCGTTATCAAAGCCCTCAAACAACACCCCAACGCCAACTCACATTTTATGGGCGACAGCATGCGCCTGTTTAATAAGGTACACCTGGGCCTGGCCGTAGATACCGAACGCGGCCTGATGGTGCCTGCTTTGCGCAATGCCGACGATCTCAGCATCAGCGGCCTGGCCTCCCAGCTCAAGGAACTGGCCGCCGCCTGCCGCAAGGGAGCCATCGACCCCGACCTGCTCAGCCCCGAAGCCGCCAGCTTCACCGTATCCAATTTGGGCAATTACGGCGTAGAAATGTTTACTCCGGTCATCAACCTGCCTCAATCGGCCATACTGGGCGTTAATACCATAGTGCCCCGTCCCAAAGACCTGGGCGGGGGCGTGTACGCTTTTGTGCCCTATATAGGCCTGAGCCTCACTTACGATCACCGGGCGCTGGACGGCGGCGAAGCTACCCGCTTCCTCAAACAAATCGCCGTGGAAATCGAAAATCTCGAAATTGATATTGCCTAAAGCCTCAGGCCTGCCGGCAATCAAACTCCAGGAAGAAAAACAAAAAACAATCGAAATAAATTAATCCAAACCACTATGTATGATTTAGCAATTATTGGCGGTGGACCCGCAGGATACGTAGCCGCCGAAAGAGCCGGACATCAGGGCTTGTCGGTGCTGCTATTCGAAAAAGCCAGCCTGGGCGGTGTCTGCCTCAACGAAGGCTGTATTCCCACCAAGACCCTGCTCTACAGTGCCAAAACCTACGAAAACGCGGTTCATGGCGATAAGTACGGCATCAAAGCCTCCGAAGTCGGATTTGACTTTGGCAAAATGATGGCCCGCAAAAACAAAGTGGTCCGCAAACTGGTGGCCGGCGTCGAAGCCCAAATGCGGGCCGGCAAGGTGACTGTGATCAAAGCCTCAGCCTACATCAAAGGCCGTTCCGGCAAAGGCATAGAATTGACCGGCATTCCTCAGGCAACAACATCCGGGCAGCCGGATTCCGGCGAAAAGGCAGGGCAGGAGGGCAGCGAAAGTTATTTTGCCGCCAATCTGCTCATTTGCACAGGCTCCGAAGCCATGGTGCCGCCCATTCCCGGTTTGGCCGAAGCCGGCGAAATGGTCCTGACCAACCGCGAAATTCTGCAACTCAAGGAACAACCGGCCGAGCTGGTAGTTATTGGCGGAGGAGTGATAGGCATGGAATTCGCCAGCTTCTTCAACAGCCTGGGAACCAAAGTCACCGTCATCGAAATGCTGCCCGAAATACTGGGCGGCCTCGATCTGGAGATTTCGGCCATGTTGCGCGATATCTACGCAAAAAAAGGCATCAATTTCCAGCTGCAGGCCAAAGTGGTCAAAGTGCAGGCCAACGAAGTCTTCTTTGAACAAGAGGGAAAAACGCATTCGGTCAAGGGAGACAAGATTCTGCTCAGCGTAGGCCGCCGGGCCGTGACCCGGGACTTCGGCCTCGAAAACCTGGGCGTAGAGCTCCTGCGCAACGGCATCAAAGTGGACGAAAAAATGCGTACCAACATCCCGGGCGTTTTTGCCGCCGGCGATGTCACCGGTTTCAGCCTGCTGGCTCATACGGCCTCGCGCGAGGGCGAAGTGGTGGTAAACAACATCCTGGCTGCCCGTCAGGCGGCACAGTCAGGCAGCAAAGCCCGCTACGACCGTATGCGCTACGACGCCATCCCAGGCGTGGTCTACACCAATCCCGAAGTTGCCGGCACAGGCCTCAGC
>JAAZGQ010000167.1 GCA_012511135.1 Bacteroidales bacterium
TTACGCAGATACGGGAATATTGTCTATTTTTGCGCTTTGTTTTAATGCCTTTTAACTATGAAGATTCCCGATATTCTTCGGCGCAAAAAAACTCTTTCTTTCGAAATATTTCCGCCCAAAAGACAGGAAGACACTTTTGTGCTTATCGAAGATACCATCAAAGAATTGTCCGATTTCAATCCTGATTTTATAAGTGTTACCTATGGAGCGCTGGGAAATACCCTCAACAATTCGGTTGCCATTGCCAAACACATCAAACAACATACCCATTCGGAACCTTTGGCTCACCTTGCCTGTGTATCTTCCAATCCTGCTCAGGTCGATGAGATTTGCCAGGAACTTCGCGAGGCCAAAGTAAAAAATATTTTGACTCTCAGGGGTGATTTGCCCGCTGATCCTGGCATGTATCACCACGATTTCTGTCATGCCTCAGAGCTGGCTGCCTATATTTCACAACACTACAGTGCCGATTTTGCCTTTGCGGGAGCCTGTTATCCCGAGAAGCATCCCGAAGCCCTTTCAATGAAAGAAGACATTCGCTATCTGAAAATGAAACAGGACGCCGGTATGGATTTTTTTATTACTCAGTTGTTTTTTGACAACGAAGCTTTTTATCGCTTTTTGCTCGAAGCCAGAAAGGCAGGCATTACTATTCCGATTATTCCGGGTATAATGCCGGTATCAAATTACAAACAGCTGGACGGTATGATAAAAGTTACAGGAGCAGCGATCCCTTTGCAATTGCGCAATTATTTCGATCGCTACCGTTACGACAAGCAAGCCCTGGAAGAAATTGGTATTATTTTTACCAGTCATCAAATTCTGGATCTGATAGCCAACGATGTGGATGGAATACATTTGTATTCGATGAATAAAAGCAGTTTTATCAAAAAATTAATGTCCAACATAGCTTATGTGCGTACCGGCTTCTTTGCTCAGGCATGATGCCCTGGCATATCTCGGTTATTCTGACAGTGATCTGGACGATAAAACGCAGGAGATTCTCCATACGGCACTTGCTCATATTGCTGAATGGTCCGATTACAAGCAGCATTACTGTTACCTGAAAGATTTGCCGGAAATGCCGGCTTTTCTTCAGCAAGCATCTTATAAGAGCTTGCAGGGAAAGTTGGATACAGCCCTTTTATTTGCTGCCAGCCTGGGTTTAGGAATCGATCAACGCATACGGACTTTGTCTTTGAACAGGCTTTCCGAAGCAGTCGTTGTAAATGCTGTAGCTAATGCCTATCTGGAAGCAAGGACAGAATTGTTTGTAAAGGAAATATTGCCCGGTGCAGTCTTGTTCTGCCCGGGTTACGCCGGCACGGAACCCGGAGACAACCGTTATATCCTGGATTTACTTGATGCTCAAAAACATCTGGGTATTTACCTGAAAGAATCCGGATTAATGTTGCCCGAAAAATCCATGGCCGGTATCGTAGTGGCCAACTATCGTTTCAGTTGCAAGTCCTGCATTATTCGAAGCAAATGTCCATACCTGAAACAAGGAAAAACATGTTACGGATCTAAGCCGGCCCTTGATTAAACAAAGAACAATAAAAAGAAGAATCAAAATAATGCCAGAACCAATCACAAAAACAGTCCGCTTATTTGACGGTGCCATGGGTACCATACTGGCCGCCGATCCAGAATTAAATACTTATTTACCCGAAGAGCTCAATCTTTTGTTTCCCGCAAAGATTTTGGCCATACACCGGGCATATGTGGAGGCAGGTGCCCAGTATATTACGACTAATACATTCAGTGCCAATCCGATTAAATTAAACTCGAGTCGTTTTAGTTTGCAAGAAGTATTGGACGCAGCCATAGAGCTTGCCCGTCAGGCTGCCGGAGCAAGCTCCTGCAAGATTATGCTAA
>JAAZGQ010000168.1 GCA_012511135.1 Bacteroidales bacterium
CGTGTTTCGAAAAGTTTGTCCAGCAGAGCCAGGGCTTCAGTTTCGAAACGGGCAGCATTATAATAATCGTGAATGGAGAGATTGCCAATAAAGAAATGCTCTACGGCTTCTAAATCTTTTGGATCAGGAGCAGCTGTACCAATCCGCATTTCGCGGTACATCTGACGGGAATCACAAGAAATGACGGGAGAATCCAGGGTGTGTGCCAGCTTGAGGCTTAGTCGGGTCTTACCTACACCGGTGGGTCCCGTCAAAACCACCAGTAGTTTCATATTGCCGGGGATTAATAATCGTCCAGGGGAGGATTGTCTCCAAAACCTTCCAGATCGCCGAAACCTTCGGGATCGAGTTCATCGGGATCGAAATCACCTTCACCAAACAGGTCGTCAATGCTGTCTTCGTCAGCTATCAGGGGCTTGGTTGTGCTTTTTCGCTTGTTTTCGTTGTCAAAACCCAGACTTTGTTTCGGGGCTTTACCTCTTGTAAAAACACATTCCGCTTGACTGATTCGTTTGGTAGGCAAGATTTCAATCAGCTCCATGTAAAAAGCTCGTTCTGTAAGGTTGTCGAAAACATAGATCAGGCGTTGTCCTTCTTCGTCAAGCATTTCACTAAGGCGGGTACTGCTCATCACCCACGAGTCTACTTCGGGGCTGCTTTCCATTTCGATCAGAGTCACCTCCAGCTCTTTTTCCCATTTTTCGTTGCACATAAAAAAGGAGGTGATCATGTTTTTTTCGTAGCCCACACTCTCTAGTATAGTAGTGTGTAAATCAAGAAAATAAGCCTCAGAATCGATCAGGATTTCCCTACAAAAGAGATCGGATTCATCAGAAAGGAGTCGAAATTTGTAAACCATATTTATGGAATGAATAAGGGTTGAACTTCTTTGGTATTTAGGGTAGATAACCTTTAATGATGCCTCTGGGAGCATTCTCCACAAAGTCCAGTATGGTATTTCTTTCGTCACTGGCAGGCATTTCTTCGCGTATCAGTTGCAGAGCATCACTTACATTACGCCCCGACATGTAAATATAGCGGTAAACATCCTGTATAGTGTGAATTTGCTCGTCGCTGAAATTTCTTCGGCGCAGACCTACTGAGTTGATGCCACAATAACCGATAGGATCTCTGCCTGCCATAGCAAAGGGAGGGACGTCTTTGCCCACTTTGGACCCACCCTGCACCATACAATGTGTGCCGATATGGGTAAACTGATGCACGAGTACTCCGCCGCTGATGATGGCATAATCATCCACGACAACTTCGCCCGCCAGATTGGTGGCGTTGGACATAATGACATTGTTTCCCAGTACGCAGTCGTGAGCAACGTGGCAGTATGCCATGATAAGGCAATTATTACCGATTTGTGTTTTACCTTTGGAGGCCGTCCCCCGGTTTAGAGTTACAAATTCGCGGATAGTGTTGTTGTCGCCGATTTCCAGGAGGGTGTCTTCGCCTTTGAATTTGAGATCCTGAGGTATGCCTCCCAATACGGCACCGGGGAAAATCCGGCAATTTTTACCGATGCGGGTGCCCGACATGATTGTAGCGTGAGAATAAATATGACATCCTTCGGCAATGACTACGTTTTTATCAACGAAGACAAAAGGGTCAATAACGACATCGGGAGCTATTTGAGCCTCGGGGTGAATATAAGATAATGTTTGTTGATTCATATGCTTGAAGACTTTTTTCTATTCGTTATCGACAAAAATTCGTTTATGCTTGGTCAGCATGGCTGTAATTTCTGCCTCGGTGACCATTTCCTTGCCTACAAATGCATAGCCCTTCATTTTGACCAGGCCGTGACTAATTGGCGGAATATGAAAGACCTTGAACACCAGGGTATCACCCGGAACTACTTTTTTTCTGAAACGGACGTATTCGATTTTTACCAGATAGGAAATGTATTTTTCGGGAGTTCTGGTTTTACTCATAATGAATAATCCACCGGTTTGAGCCATGGCTTCGAGTTGCAATACTCCCGGCATGATGGGTTCATCGGGGAAATGTCCCTGAAAAAAAGCCTCGTTAGAGGTAAGGTTCTTAACACCGACAATGTAGTTGTCGGTGATTTCAATCACCTTGTCCACCATCTGAAAAGGCCAGCGATGCGGCAGCAAAGTGCGGATTTGTTTGGTATCCATTAAAGCAGGCTTGTTGAGGTCCAAAAGAGGAGCCTGTATTTCCTGCCTGATAATTTCTTTGCGAATAAGCCTGGCAAGCTGATTGTTTATCTTGTGCCCGGGACGCATAGCTATAATGTGCCCTTTGATGGGTTTCCCTATCAAAGCAATGTCACCTACCAAATCAAGCAGTTTATGGCGAGCGGGTTCGTTGTCGTAAAGAACGGGTTTATTGTTTATGTAGCCCAGCTTGTTGACTATTTTGTGGGGGATGTTCATAACATCGGCTATGCGATCCAATTCTTCCTGAGTGACTTCCTGATCGTAAATAACCAGGGCGTTGTCCAGGTCTCCTCCTTTGATAAGGTTGTGTTTGAGAAGCTGCTCAACCTCACGCACAAAAACAAAGGTACGACTGGAAGCAATATTTTTACCAAAATCTTCCATCCTGTTCAAGCGGGCATACTGATTGCTCAGGATGCAGGATTTATAACTGATTAGTGTAGTTATGCTGAAACTGTCGTAGGGAAGTATAATGAGAGAAGCACCTGTTTCGGGATCGTTTACTTCAACTTTGCTGTGAACAACATAATAATCTTTATCGACATTAAGTTTCCTGACTCCCGATTTTTCAATACCCTCTACAAAATGGATAGCACTGCCGTCCAGTATGGGAATTTCGGGCCCGTTTACCTCAATGGTGCAATTATCAATACCCGCAGCATAAAGGGCGGAAACGGCATGCTCTATTGTGCTGACACTAACTTTGTTGTTGACCAATACAGTGCCGCGTTCGGTTTGTTCTACAAATTCGGCCAAGGCTTTGATTTCGGGCTTTTCTTCAAGATCGGTGCGTCTGAAACGGATACCAGTGTTGGCCTCGGCCGGTAAAAAAGTGGCTGTCAGTTGTAAACCGGTATGTAATCCTTTGCCCGAGACACTGAAGGGCTTTTTGAGGCTTAATTGTTTAGGCATTGTTGTTTATTTTTTGTTTTAGAGCCTCCAATTCCTTGCGTGTGGCTTTTAATTCGGAAACAAGTTCCGGTAGTTTTCTGAACAGGGTA
>JAAZGQ010000169.1 GCA_012511135.1 Bacteroidales bacterium
CAAAAAGCGATCGTAGTAAGCTTTACCCCGCCCCAGCCGGTAGCCTTCTTTATCGAAAGCCAAACCGGGAATGACAGCCAGATCGATCTTGTCATAAGACAAGAAATCCGGACCTTGAGGCTCGGCAATTCCCCAACAATTGATTCGCAGGTTTTTTGCCCCTGTATAGAGACGCAAAAGCATGTTACCGTCGTCAACAACGACAGGAAGCAGAATGTTTTTTTGTTTGTACCAGCTCTGAATCAATTCCAGGGTACTTACTTCGTCGGGCATGGAATAATACAACAAAAGGTTTTGGGCTTTTTTGAATTCAGCGCTCAATTCCAATTTAGAACAGATAAGCCTGGATTCTTCTTCGAGCTCTGCGGGCCTTTGTTGCTTTGTAAGCAGGCGCAGTTTTTTTCTTAATTGTTCTTTCTGCCTTGCCGGACTTTTCATGATTCTTCTTACTGCATCTGCTCTGCCTGCTCAGGAGCTACATTTGTCCCAAGCTTATGGATGAGCGAGATGGCTTTGTTGAGTGTGGGATCCTTTTCCTGCAAAAGCATCCAGAAAGCATCTTCGCCCAGAATATTACGGGCAATGTATGCATAGATCTGAGTAGCGGCCAATTCTTTGGAAAGGGCAATTTGTTTTGGGTTCTTTTCAATACCCTGAGATATCGTGTATTCAACAAAGCTTTCAAATACTTTTTGTGCTTCTAAGTAAGCTTTTAAAGACTCTGGTGTTTTATATGCCGTAAAATCTTCGCGATGATGATCGGCATAATTGGCCGCAAAGTTATAGGGCAACATCTGATTGAACACCGTGTTGTACCATTCACTGCTGCCGGTGGTATCGATGGGTACAAAGAAGTCGGGCATAATGCCACCGCCGCCGTAGACCAAACGTCCGGCTTTGGTTTTGTAGATAAGACTGTCGCTCAGTTGAATACTGTCCCGGGAGTCGAATTCTCCCCGCATGTAGCGATTCACCAAATCCATTTCGTAATCTTCGAAATCACCTTTTTCGAAAGGTTTTTGAATGTTGCGTCCGGAAGGTACGTAATAATGGGCCACAGTTAAACGAATGGCAGAGCCGTCTTTGAAAGGAATTTGCTGCTGAACCAGGCCTTTCCCGTAAGACCTGCGACCAACAATGTAACCTCTGTCGTTGTCTTGAATAGCCCCTGCCACGATTTCGCTCGAGGAGGCTGCCCATTCGTCCATCAGTACAATAAGAGGGGTGTTCTGGCAAGAACCTCTGCCGTCGGAATAACTTTCTTCTCTTTTGTAGGCTTTGCCTTCCACGTAAAGCATCAGGCTGTTACGAGGCAAGAATTCATTCAGAATGGCCAAAGCCGGACCCATCAATCCCCCCGGGTTGCCTCTCAAATCAAGAATGACCCGATCGCAATTGTCCTGAGCCTTCATTTTACTAATAACGGAAAGGAACTCGTTGTAGGTGGTTCTGGTGAATTTCCCCAGTTTAATGTAAGCAGTGTTTTCCCCGATTTTGTAGGAGGCATCGATACTGTTCACAGGAATGTCATCGCGTTTGAGATTGAAGCTAAGCTCCTGCCCGGCATTTCTTCTGCGTATACGCACTTTGACCTCTGTGTTCTTTTCACCTCTCAGGGTTTTCATCACTCGTTCGTTGTTGACCGAGGGACCCACAAAACTACTGTCGTTAATGCTGACAATCATGTCACCTGCTCTAAGCCCGGCTTGTTCGGCCGGACCTCCGTTAATCACTGCAACCACTCTTATGGTGTCTTCGCGAATATTAAACTGAATACCCACGCCGCTAAACGAACCTTCGATTTCTTCATTGGCCCTTTCCATTTCTTCGGCCGTAATATACACGGAATGAGGATCCAATTCCAGAAGTACTTTAGGGATAAGGCCCTCAATAAGCGCTTTTTCATCTATATCTTCCACGTATTTCGAAGAAACAAGATTTAGTAGAGCGTCCATTTTATTAAAACTCACCAGAGAGGGAATGACCTTATTGTTTTGTTGCCTCAGGGAAATAAAATTACCTATGGTTATGCCGATCAGTACACAAACAAGTATAATAAGAAAGAGTTGATAGCGGGTTTTCATCAAAAAATTGTCTTGAATATTAATTACAGTAGTTTTTTATCGCAAAAACTAACATCAATGCCTGCTCTGTGTAAGAGATTCAAGCCATCTTCGGCGTGATAGGGCTCTCCGTAAACAACCCTGACAATGCCTGCCTGAATAATCAATTTGGCGCAGTCTATACAAGGGCAGGCAGTAACGTAAATGGTGGCTCCCTGGCTGCTGTTGTGCGAACGCGCTACTTTGGTGATGGCATTGGCTTCTGCGTGCAATACGTAAGCTTTGGTGTTGCCCTCCTGATCTTCGCAGATGTTCTCGAAGCCCGAAGGCGTTCCGTTGTAACCGTCAGAGATAATGCGCTTGTCTTTCACCATCAGTGCACCTACCTGCCTGCGTTTGCAATAGGAATTCTCTGCCCAGATCATGGCCATGCGCATATAACGTTTATCCAACAAGCTTTGTTTTTCGTTCATTTATTCTATTCCGTTACGTTTAAGTAAGGCATCAATACGGGGTTCACGTCCCCGGAATCGCAAATACAGTTCCGAAGGATCTTCGGTGCCTCCTTTTGAAAGAATATTTTCGCGGAACGATGCAGCACGCTGAGTGTCAAAAACATCTTTTTCGGTAAAGAATTCAAACGCATCAGCATCCAGAACCTCTGCCCACTTGTATCCGTAATATCCGGCAGCGTAACCGCCAGAGAATATATGGCTAAAACTTGTACTCATGCAGGCTTCCATGGGTTGATGAAGAAGAATCACCGAACTCCAGGCCTGGTTTTCAAACTGACGCACATCTCCTTCGAAAGGTTTTTGAAGACTGTGCCAGGCCATGTCCAGGTAACCGAAACTCAGTTGGCGCAAGCAGCCATAACCTACGTTGAAATTGTCGGCGGCGACAATTTTTTCGATCAATTCAGCCGGAATTTTTTCGCCGCTCTGGTAATGTACGGCAAAAGTATTCAGAAATTCTTGTTTAGTAGCCCAGTTTTCCATTATTTGCGAAGGCAGTTCTACAAAATCACGGTAAACATTGGTCCCTGCCAGCGAAGCATAGGTAGTGCTGGAAAGCATTCCGTGCAAGGCGTGACCAAATTCGTGCAGGAAGGTAGTCACTTCATCAAAAGTGAGCAGAGAAGGTTTCTCGGCGGTAGGAGGGGTGAAGTTGGTGGTCAATGTAATGTGAGGCCGGACATCCTTGTTTTTGATTTTGTGCTGGGCTTTAATGTCACTCATCCAAGCTCCGGAGCGTTTGCTCGATCTGGGATGAAAGTCGGTGTAAAGTACAGCAAGAAAAGAACCGTCTTTGTCAAAAACTTCGTAGGCTGTTACATCCTTGTGCCAAACCTGGATCTTGTCGTTTCTTTCGAAGCGGAGGCCGTATAATTTGTTCGCCAGACCGAAAACACCATCAATAACATTTTCCAGTTTGAAGTAAGGCTTCAGCATTTCATCGTTGAGGTCAAACTGCAGGTCTTTGAGTTTTTGGGAATAATACGACCAATCCCAGGCTTCCAATTTAATGTACTCTTTTTCGTATCCCAGGGCAAATCCCTGCAGAGCCGATAATTCTCTTTGTCCTGCAGGCAAATAGGCTTCTCTGAGCTGATCCAGCAGTCCGTAAACAGTTTCAGGATTTTTGGTCATTCTTCTGCGCAGTACATAGGATGCATAATCAGTGTAACCGAAAAGTTTAGCCATTTCCAGGCGGGAATTGACGATGTCTTTTATGATGGCCTGGTTGTTAAAATCTCCCTCCAGAGCTTTGCCCATATAGGCCCGGTACAATTCTTCGCGGAGCTTCCTGTTGTCGGCATACTTTAAGAATGCGCCGTAGCTGGGTGCAGTAAGGTCAAAGAGCCAGCCTTCCTGGCCTTTGGCTTTGGCTTTTTCGGCGGCAATGCTTAAAACGTCTTCGGGAATACCGGATAATATTTTTTTATCGGTAAATACTTTGGTGTAGGCATTGGTTGCTTTGAGCACATTTTGTCCGAAATTCAGGCTGAGCCGGCTTAGTTTGGTGCTAAGTTCCCGGTATTTTTCACGGTCGGCACCTTCTAAAGTGGCTCCGCTGTCCAGGAAGTCCATATAAGTTTCCCAAAGCAAACGGCTTTGTTCTGTATTCAGATTAAGGTTTTCTCTGTTGTCGTAAACTGTTTTAATTCTTTGGTAAAGAGCTTCATTCAAAACGATATTGTTGTGATGCTCAGACAAAAGGGGTGAAATTTGCTGAGACAGATCCATCAGTTCATCACTGGTCTGGTTGTTCAGTAAGGTATAATAGACCGCAGAAACTTTGTCGAGTAGCTCACCGGAACGTTCCAAAACCTCAATAGTATTTTCGAAAGTTTCTGCTTGTTTGTTGGCGGTAATATTTTGAATTTCTTTTTCGTGTTGGCGAATAGCTTCCTGGTAAGCAGGCAAAATATGTTCTATTTTAACTTTTTGGAAAGGGGCCGTCTCATGCTGGGTTTTGTATTTTTTCAAAAAAGGATTGGAGGCCTGAAGACCAAGAACGCTCAAGGCTGTCATAAGTATTAATAATTTAGTTTTCATTTTGTTGTAGATTAATTTCTATTCAAATCAAATCTTATCGTAAAAGCATCGCTGCAACTGCTTTTAATTTTTTATTAAAACAGCGGGAAAAGGGATAGAAGAATGAGTTTATCTGTGCAGGATTTATGCACTCAGATCCGAAATCAAGTCGAGATAATTGCATAATACGGTTTGACTGTTGCGCATCAAAAACAACAAAGATTTCCTGTCGATCTGCATGATGCTACAATTATCCAAGGCTTTGGCACTGAGTGGCATTTGGCGTTTCTGTCCGAATAAACGAGTAAAAACAATTAGTTCCGGTCCTTGTGCAATACGTTTTTTCTTTTGTTCGTTTTCGAGTTCCACTCTGCCGTCCAGCAAAAAGACCAGATTCTCGCAAATACTATCTTTGTTAAAGAGAAGATCTCCTGCAGTATAGTTGTCAAAGTCGAGGCTGACTTTGGTTAAGAGCGGAAACAACTCATCCATACTCATTCCCTTAAACAAAGGGTATTTCAAAAAAAGTTCAAATCTTGACATCTTATATTTCTTGAGTATAAATAATTCCTTTGCGAAAATACTCAAGATTTCTGAAAATGCGCTACTTTTGTGAAAAAAATATTGCCATGGGATTCAATTTAAGAGAGATATTAAGCGCATTCATGGTTTTGTTCGCCATCATTGATATCGTTGGTTCAATTCCAATTATAATCGATTTGCAGAAAAAACCGGGTGGAGTTCCTCCTCTCAAGATTTCTCTGATTTCTTTTGCTCTGCTGGTCGCCTTTTTCTTTTTGGGTGATGGGGTTTTGGCCTTGTTTGGTGTAAATATATCTTCCTTCGCCGTGGCCGGAGCCATTGTGATTTTTGCCGTGGCCGCCGAAATGATTTTTGATATTGAGGTGTTTCGCTATAAAGGTCCTGCAGAAGTCTCTTCCATAGTACCTTTGGTTTTTCCTTTAATTGTAGGAGCAGGCTCTTTAACAACCATGCTGTCTCTAAAGGCTGAATTTCAAACAATTAATATTGTGATCGCGCTGTTCCTGAATATTGTGGTCGTGTTTATAGTCCTTAAGGGAATCAAGCGAATAGAAAAAATGATTGGCCATGCCGGCATTTATATCATTCGAAAATTTTTCGGAATTATTTTGTTGGCAATTTCGGTCAAATTATTCACAGCAAATCTGGAAAGTTTGCTCAATCAGCTAAAATAAAGCTTTTTATTTAGTGCAGTATCACGTTTTTAACTACCGGACTGCCAATTCTTTCGTTCAGGCGCTTAATGAGCAGAGGCCTGATCAGCATAAGTTCGTTGCGAATTATGGCCGACTTGACATGGACGTGCAAGACGGAATATTTGAAATACAAATTATCCGTGTGTTCAGCCATGGCTTTGCCCACAACCTCGGGCCATAGTCTTATTGCTGTTCTTTCGTTTAGTTTGCCTTCGAGTTGCTGATCTTTGAGTACTTCGCTGAGCACTTCTGCCAGGCTTTGGGTGTTTTTTCTCCGCATATTACTCTTCTTCAGCAGGACAGATGCAAGCGTTTTCTATGTGAAAAACACGAAAATCCTTACCATTGGTCTGTAAAATCATATTCAGGTGTTCCCGATGAGTATCGGTTATAAAAATTTGCCCGAAATCTTCCTTGGAAACCAGCTGTATTATCCTTTCTACCCGAGATGCGTCCAGTTTATCAAAGAGGTCGTCCAGTAAAAGGATGGGCTTTTTATTCCCGGCCTGTTTCAGGTATTCGTATTGTGCCAGTTTCAAGGCAATCAGGTAACTTTTGTTTTGTCCCTGGGAACCTATCCGTTTGATGGGATAGCCGTCGATTTGCATTTCGAGTTCGTCTTTGTGAATGCCCCTGGTGGTATAGCCAAGAATAAGATCTTTTTCTCTGGACTGAAGAAGCTGTTCCTGCAAATTTCCTTGTTCAAGATGTGAAATATAATGCAGCCCGATTCTTTCGCTATGGTCAGAAACAGTATGGTAAAAACGTTCAAAAACCGGCAGGAAGGCAGCTATGAATTCCCGGCGTTTTTGATAAATCAGCTTAGCGTAGTCGCTCATGGGAACATCGTACATTTCGTACAGGGAATCTTCTCTGCTCATCTGCTCATTTTTCAACAGGGCATTGCGTTGGTACAGAACCTTATTGTAAGCCATGAGTGCCTCCATATAAGAATGGTCAAACTGCGAAAGGGCGATATCCATAAACCGCCTGCGCTCGTCGCTGCCTTCACGAATCAGGTTTTCGTCGGCAGGAGATACAATAACCAAGGGCAGGCGACCTATATGATCGGATAAACGTTCGTATTCTTTTTTGTTGAATTTGAATATTTTTTTTTGGCGGCGCTTCATGGCGCAATAATATTCTTCCTCCTTGCCTTCAATTTGATAATTGCCCTGCAACATAAAATAGTCGGCCTCGTGAAATATATTTTGAGAATCAACCGGATTGGTATGGCTTTTACAAAAGGACAGATAATGAATGGCATCCAGAAAATTGGTTTTGCCTACTCCGTTCTTGCCGAAAAAACAATTTAGGCGGGGAGAAAATTCAATACTGGCCTCCTGAATATTTTTATAATTAAAAATGGATAACTTTTGCAGGTACATGGACGAATTTTGGGCTAAATGCACACAAAAGTACAAAAATAATCATGGAAATTTTATTAATAGAACGAAATGCTATACTTTTGCACACCAAATTTGTCTTATACAATTATTAAAGAAATGGCTAATAAAAATGCATCCCAAAAAGCCGGTCAAAAAGATGAGCTTCAAAATGTAGGCGAAGTATTGACCCGTTCGGAACAATTCATAGAAAACAATCAAAAAAACCTGTTGGTAGCCTTATTGGTTATCGTTTTAGTGGTAAGTGGTGTTCTTCTTTTCAGGAATAGCTACATGGGGCCCAGAGAAAAAGAAGCTCAGGAAATGATTTTTCGGGGAGAACAGTACTTTGCGGCAGATTCATTTGAACTGGCTCTTTACGGTGATGACTATGAATTTATAGGTTTTGAAGGAATCATAGACAATTACGGCATCACCAAAACAGCAAAATTGGCTTCTGCCTACGCAGGTTTGTGCTACAAACATATGGGCGATTACGAGAAAGCCATAGACAAACTCAGCAAATTAAATGCTGTTGATATTATGGTATCTCCTTCACTTACAGGAGCGATCGGAGATTGTTATGTAGAATTGGATCAATTGCAAAAAGCGCTGCCTTATTTCGAAAGAGCGGGACAAGCTGACAACAATTTGCTGGCTCCCGTTTATTTAATGAAAGCCGGCCGAGTCTATGAAGCATTGGGAAGATACGAAAAAGCCGGAGAAGCTTACCAAAGAATCAAAAAGAATTATCCGCTTTCACAAGAAGGCCTGAATGTTGACAGGTATATCGAAAGAACGAGATTGCAAAAATAATGAGTACCAAAAACCTTTCCGAATACAATCCGGATACTTTGCCAGATGCCACAGGCATGAGAATTGGTATTGTGGTATCAGAATGGAATTACGATGTCACAGTTAAGTTGCTGGAAGGCGCCCGTCAGTTTTTAGTTCAAAACAATGTTGACCCCGAAAACATTTTAGTTGCCTGGGTTCCGGGCAGTTTTGAGTTGATTTACGGGGCGGCCAGAATGGAGGCTGCTGCTTCTGTAGATGCCGTCATTGCTTTGGGTAGTGTGATTCGCGGGGAAACACCACATTTCGACTATGTATGCTCAGGGGTGACCCGGGGCATCGCCAATTTGAATGCCAAAGGGACTATTCCTTTTGTTTTCGGCCTGCTTACTACCAACGATATGCAACAAGCTTTAAACCGGGCCGGAGGCATACACGGAAATAAGGGGGTAGAAGCTGCCAAAACAGCGATCCAGATGATTTACTTTAATCGTCAGCTGAAATAAGCCAATAGCAACAAGCAGTCAGCAGCACAAAGCCAGGTTCCTATCTTCAATTGTTAATTACAGTAAGCCGGCTTATTCCAATTCAAGGTTTAGTTTTTGTTTCAGGTTTTGCAGGTTCGGATTCTTCTGAATCATTTCGTCCAGTTGATCCTGAGGGCTTAATGGCTTCTTAAACTCATTCTCTTCACTGACCCGCAATAACATGTGCACTTTGCCGTTTTGCAAATCTTCTTGTAAACGGCGTTCAATTTCTCCCCGTATAGCCTCGAGCCGCTGAGCGGTAAGTGGATGGAAAACAACTACTTCAAAATCACTCTTGTTCAGGAGCTGAGGTTTGCAGGATTGCATGGAATTTGACAAATAAGGATCTTCCTTTAGTGTGCCGGCAAAGCGTAGCTAGGCTTTGATAAGGTCCTCTTCGTTAAAGTGCTCTTCGGCCTTTATGGCTTCTTTTTTCGTCGCCTGGTCGACTTTAATTTCGTCTGCTTGTGCTTTACGTCTGCGTATCGAAGTGGTCAGGCCGGGCAGTGATCTTTCACTGGCCGGCTGGCCTGTGGAATTTTGATTATGGGCGGCAGGTTCAGGCCTGGCCGCTTGTTGATTTTTTACAAGCTTTTTGTCGGGCTCAGCAACTTGGATTTCTTTTGGATTTGCCTCAGGCGAAGGATTTGTTTGAAGATTGGAATTTGTCTGAGCTTCGGCTTCATGGATCGTTTTATTTTCGATTTTAGGCGCCGGGCTTTTATCAGTTTTCAGACTGTCCTGTTTTTTTTTTGCTTCGCCAGCCAGGCAAAGTTGAATCAGGCAAAGTTCCACCAAAAGGCGCTTGTTTTTGCTCGTATTATACTGTAGGCTGCAATCGTTACTCAATTTTAGAGCTCTGAAAAGAAAGCCCATACTGCATATTTCGGCTTGTTTGTTGTATTTGGCACGCACACTCTCGGCCTGCTCCAGCAAAGTTATACTGCGGGAATCTTTTGCAACCATGAGATCTCTGAAATGAGAAGCCAGGCCATTAATGAAATGCAAACCTTCAAAACCCTGATTCAAAATTTGATCAAAGAGCAGGAGAGCTTCAGTGGTGTTTTCACTCAGAAAGGCTTCAACCAGCCTGAAATAATAATCATAATCCAGGATGTTCAGATTGTCGATAACATGCTGATAGCTAATAATACCCTCGCCATAGCTGCAGACCTGATCAAAAATAGAGAGGGCATCACGCATGCCTCCGTCCGATTTCAGGGCAATAGCGTTTAAGGCTTCCGGTTCTGCTTTGATGCCTTCGGAATCGGCTACATATTGCAGGTAGGCGCTGATGTCGTTAATGCTGATTCGGTGAAAATCATAAATCTGACAACGGGAGAGTATGGTTGGTATTATTTTATGTTTTTCGGTGGTTGCCAAAATAAAAATGGCATGAGCGGGAGGTTCTTCCAGGGTTTTGAGGAAGGCATTGAATGCACTGGAAGAAAGCATATGTACCTCATCGATAATGTAAACTTTGTATTTCCCTAGTTGTGGTGGTATGCGCACTTGTTCAGTAAGGGAACGGATATCGTCCACCGAATTGTTAGAGGCGGCGTCCAGTTCGTGAATATTATAAGAACGTTGCTCGTTGAAAGAGACACATGATTCACATTTGTTGCAGGCTTCTCCCTGGCTGTTGGGATTAAAACAATTGATGGCCTTGGCAAAAATTCTGGCGCAGGTAGTTTTGCCCACTCCTCTGGGACCACAGAACAAATAGGCATGAGCCAGTTGCTTGTTCTTGATGGCATTTTGGAGAGTTGTTGTAAGGGCGCTTTGTCCAACCACCGACTTAAAGTTGTCCGGACGGTATTTTCGTGCTGAAACCAAATAATTTTCCATACTAATTTTGCTACTGGCTAAGATGGACAAAGATACGTAAGCCTTTTTTAAAAAGGAAGTTCCTGTAGCTATTTTTCGTTCAGAATATACTTGGGCATCCGGATTATTCTCGTAATTTTGCCCGGTAGATAAATCCACTTATGCGCAAGATTTTAGCGTTTTACGAAAAGATAAAGCCGTATTTGAATAAATACCTGATCGTGTTAGTCTTGTTCGGTGTGCTGATTGTGTTTATTGATGAACACAACCTGATCAGGCGCATGCAATACGACCGAAAAATACGTGCTTTGCGCAAAGAAATACGACAATACGAAAAAGAAAGGGATCATGCCCTGGAACAGCTCGAGGATTTGAGAACGGGAAGCGAAGAACTGGAAAAAATTGCCCGGGAGCGCTACCTGATGAAAAAAGAAAACGAAGAAATTTTTTTACTGGAATAAAATGCCTAAAAACCTGCTTAAAGACGGATTATTTATCCTGGCCGCTGTGCTTATTCTGATTTCATCTGTTTTGGTAATGGAACATTATACCTGGGCCAGATTTAGTTTTGCGGTCGGAGTAGTCCTGTACATTGCCCATCGTGCCATCACGGCCTACAGAGGAGATGATTTCAGGCTCAAGCGACTCAACAGAATGTTTGCATTCAATGCCATCGTTTTTATACTCGCTGTATATCTGATGTTTAAAGATAGTAAATCCTGGGTGGTAGCCTTGTTGATAGTAGCTGTGGTTGAATTGTACGTGGCTTTACGTTCAGCCTCCTATCAGAAAGAAAACGATAAGCTATAATATGTCTTCAGACTCATTCCGTTTTAAGCAATTTGAAGTTTTTCACGACCGTTGTGCTATGAAGGTGGGTATGGACGGAGTGCTGCTTGGTGCCTGGGCAAAATGCTCCGCTGAGCTGCCGGAAATTGCCGGCTTAAGAATGCTGGATGTTGGCACCGGTTCCGGATTGATTGCTCTGATGCTGGCCCAGCGCTATCCTTCAGCCTTGATTTTTGGTATAGAAAAAGACATACAGGCAGCCTTGCAGGCTCAGGAAAACGTGGCAAGCAGCCCCTGGTCAGAGAGAATTCAAATTATTCAGGGCTCTTTTCCCGAAAGTATAAACTACAATTTTATTTCCGAAGAGCAACATTTTGACCTGATAGTCTCCAATCCTCCATATTACAGAAATGCCCTCAAAGCCGGCAATTTTACCCGCAATCTGGCCCGTCACGGTGATAGGCTGAGTTTTGAGCAATTGACCATGAGTGCTGCAGGTTTGTTAAGCGAGAAAGGTGTATTTGCAGTCATTGTGCCTGCAGAAGCCGCAGAATTAATGGAAGAACTTTGTTGGGGACATCGGCTTTATCTTACAGAAATCTGTCAGGTGGCTCACCGTAAAGGCAAAAATACGAAACGTACAATGATGGCTTTTACCAAAAACAGACTTGATATTTCTCGTCAGGAATTGCAAATAGAAACCAGGAATGGGGAATATACTCCTGAGTTCAAGGCTTTAACAACAGAATTTTATCTTTAAATCCCTTTTTATACTACATTTTTTTGATGTACCTTTGCGCCCTTAATTAGGATAACGATCGCGAAGATGTCAAAAAAATTTGCTGAGTATACTGAATTCGATTTGCCCGCAATCAACAAATCGGTGCTGGAAAAATGGGAATCCAATAATCTTTTTCAAAAAAGTACAAGCCTAAGGGAAGGTGGGCCCTCTTTTGTTTTTTACGAAGGTCCCCCCTCAGCCAACGGCATGCCCGGAATTCATCATGTAATGGCCAGAACCATCAAGGATATTTTTTGCCGTTACAAAACCATGAAAGGCTTTGAAGTTAAGCGCAAAGCCGGTTGGGATACGCACGGACTTCCCGTGGAACTGGGAGTGGAAAAAGCCTTGGGAATCACCAAAGACGATATCGGCAAAAAAGTTTCCGTCATCGATTACAACGCGGCTTGCCGTAAAGACGTGATGAAATACACCCGCGAGTGGGAAGAGCTTACACGCAAAATGGGCTATTGGGTAGATATGTCCGATCCTTACATCACCTACGACAATCGTTACATAGAAACACTGTGGTACCTGCTTAAAGAGTTGTATAAAAAAGGCTTACTCTACAAGGGTTATACCATTCAGCCCTATTCCCCTGCCGCCGGTTCCGGACTGAGTACTCACGAACTGAATCAGCCGGGCTGCTACAGGGACGTTAAAGACACTACCTGTGTTGCTCAATTCAGGATAAAAAATCCCCGTTCCGAATGGAGCCAACACGGAGAGGCTTTTTTTCTGGCCTGGACCACCACGCCCTGGACTTTGCCCTCCAATACGGCACTTTGTGTAGGTCCGGCTATCAGCTATGTGGCTGTACAAAGTTTTAATTTTTATACCGGACAGCCGGCCACTTATATCTTGGCCAAAGAATTACTGAATGCTCACTTCAATCCCAAAGCAGCAGGATTGTCTATGGAGAATTACCAGGCCGGAGAAAAGAGTATCCCTCACAAAGTGCTGGATCAGGAATACAAAGGAGAGGAATTGCTGGGCTTGCAATACGAGCAATTAATCCCCTGGGTCAATCCCGAAGGAAAGGCTTTTCAGGTCATCAGCGGTGACTTTGTCTCCACCGAAGACGGTACAGGAATTGTACATATTGCTCCTACTTTTGGAGCTGACGACCAGTTTGTTGCCAGAAAATTTGATATCAGTCCTCTTTTATTAATTGATAAAGAAGGCAATACACGTCCCATGGTGGACACCAGCGGCAGATTTTTCAGCCTGGAAGATCTGGATCCTGCCTTTGTCAACAGCAGAGTCAATATAGAAAAATATGCGCCTTATGCAGGCCGTTACGTTAAGAATGAATACATTCCCGAAGGTTCCGGTAAGGAGGAGAACTTGGATGTGGACCTTTGCGTGATGCTAAAACAGCAGAACCGTGCTTTCAAAATTGAAAAGCATGTACACAATTACCCACATTGCTGGCGTACCGATAAACCGATCCTGTATTATCCCATGGACAGCTGGTTTATAAAAACAACAGCCTGTCGCGACCAAATGATAGCCTTAAACCAAACCATCTTGTGGAAGCCGGGTTCTACCGGTACTGGCCGTTTTGGCAAATGGCTCTAAAACCTGCAGGATTGGAATCTTTCCCGCAGCCGCTTTTGGGGCACACCTCTACCCATTTGGCGGACGGAAGACGGTAGCGAAGAACTGTGCATAGGATCGGTAGCCGAGTTGTACGAAGAAATCGAAAAAGCTGTCAGCCTGGGATTTATGAAAGAAAATCCATTTAAGGATTTTGTTCCGGGTCTGTACACGGCCGAGAATTACTCTGTAGAAAAAATAGACTTACATCGTCCTTTTGTGGACGACATAGTGTTGGTTTCTCCTTCGGGTAAATCCATGAAACGCGAATCTGACCTGATTGACGTTTGGTTCGATTCCGGAGCCATGCCTTACGCCCAGATTCATTACCCTTTCGAAAACAAAGAGGCTTTTGATTCCCGTCAATGTTATCCAGCCGATTTTATTGCCGAGGGGGTAGATCAGACACGTGGCTGGTTTTTTACTCTGCATGCACTGGCGGCTATGCTCTTCGATTCGGTTGCGTTTAAAAATGTGGTTTCCAATGGTTTGGTTCTGGACAAGAATGGCAATAAGATGTCAAAACGTTTGGGCAACGCCGTCGATCCTTTCAGCACTATCGAGAAATATGGTTCTGATCCCTTGCGTTGGTATATGATAACCAACGCATCCCCCTGGGACAACTTAAAATTTGACGAAGAAGGCATAGAAGAGGTTAGGCGGAAATTTTTCGGCACTCTCTACAATACCTATTCTTTCTTTGTTTTGTATGCCAACGTGGATGGCTTCGACAATAAAGCAGCACAAATTCCGCTACAGGAAAGGCCGGAAATTGATCGCTGGATACTTTCACAGCTTAATAGCCTGATTCGAGATACAGATCAGTACTATAACGATTACGAAGCCACCAAATCAGGACGCGCAATAGCCGACTTCGTAGGTGAAAATTTAAGCAACTGGTATGTCCGGCTCAACCGTAAACGTTTCTGGGGCGGTGGTTATTCCAAAGACAAGCTTTCTGCTTACCAAACCTTATACACTTGCCTGGAAACCGTATCCCGGCTGATGGCTCCTATCGCACCTTTTTATGCGGACCGACTGTTTTTGGATCTTAACGCCATCAACAAGGGAGAGCAAATCGAATCTGTTCACCTGTCCGATTATCCCCAATGCAATTATGAGGCTATAGATACTGAGCTGGAAAACCGTATGCAGATGGCTCAGCAAATATCTTCTATGGTCTTGGCCTTGAGGCGCAAAGTAAACATCAGGGTAAGACAACCTTTGCAGACCTTAATGATTCCAGCAATGGATGCTGCACAAAAAGCAGCCATCGAAGCTGTACGGGAACTCATTTTAAACGAAGTAAATGTTAAGGAACTCAAGTTTATTGATACTGCCGGCGGCTTGCTGATTAAGCGCATCAAGCCCGATTTTAAAAAACTTGGTCCAAAATGCGGAAAAAACATGAAGCTGGTTGCAAAGATGTTGAGCGAAATGCAACAAGATACCATTGCCGTATTTGAAAAGGATGCTTATTGGGAACTTGAGCTTGACGGACAGACTCTACGGATAGATATTTCCGATGTCGAAATTCTTTCTGAGGACATTCCCGGCTGGCTGGTTGCCAACGAAGGTCGGCTTAGCGTTGCCCTTGATGTAAATATAACGGAAGAGCTGAAGAGAGAAGGCCTGGCCCGCGAACTGGTGAATCGTATTCAGAACCTTCGTAAGGCTCAGAATTTTGAAATAACCGACCGCATTCATATACTTATAGAAAAGAACCCGGCTTTTGCAGGAACAATGGAAGATTGGGAAGAATATATCTCTACTCAGACTTTAGGTCTAAGCCTGAAGCAAGTCGATTCACTTGAGGATGCAACAGAATTGGATATGGATGATATATCATTGAAAATCAAAGTTGTAAAGGCATGATATTTTTTTAGTCATCATAGGATCGATTTCTATTGTTGACGATGTTTATTTTTGCTATATTCGCAGATTAAAATTCAAACCAAAGATTAATCATAAAATACAAGATACCATGTCAGAAATTATTCGTTATTCAGATGCTGAACTGGAGGAGTTTCGTCAGCTAATTCAGAAAAAACTGGACAAGGCCAGGGATGAGTATGAGCAATTAAAAGCAAGCATCAACAACATGGATGGCAATGATGTAATGGATACTTCTCCCATCTTCAAAGTTTTTGAAGAAGGGGCTAACACCTTGTTGAAAGAAGAAACCGGACGTCTGGCCCAGCGTCAGATGAAATTCATCGAAAATCTTGAGGCAGCCCTGGTGCGTATAGAAAACAAAACCTACGGCATATGCAGAGAAACCGGGAAGCTCATTCCCAAAGAGCGTTTACGTGCGGTTCCACATGCAACGCTGAGTATTGAAGCCAAAAACATTAAGTCTTAAGGGATGGCAAAACTTTCCAAAGTATGGAAAGCGTTTGTTCTAATTGCGATCATCCTGATCGTCGATCAAGCGGTTAAGATATATATAAAAACGCATTTCCAGTTGCACGAAAGCATTCGGGTAGCCGATTGGTTTTATATATACTTTACCGAAAACAATGGTATGGCCTTTGGCTGGGAATTTTTTGACAAAATCTTTTTGACCTTGTTCAGGATGATTGCTGCCGGCTTGCTGATATGGTATATGGTTCATATAAGCCGAACAAAACAATTCCCTACAGGTTACATATTGAGTATTGCGCTCATTATTGCAGGTGCCCTGGGCAATGTAATCGATTGCGTATTTTATGGTTTGATTTTTGATCACAGTTTTGGCCAGGTAGCCGGATTTTTGCCTGAAGGCGGTGGCTATGCCCCTGTCTTTTACGGTAAAGTGGTCGATATGTTCTTTTTCCCATTGATAAACACTACTTTACCTGATTGGCTGCCCATATGGGGAGGTCGTGATTTTTTGTTTTTCAGGCCTGTTTTTAATATTGCTGACACTTCTATCACTACAGGTATCCTGATACTGTTGATCTTTTATCGCTCACATCTCGCCGAGGATACAGGAAAGAAAAGCAAAAAAAATCAGGCAGGTTCTTCTCTCCCAAGCTGAAAACCCTGCTTATGAAAAGCTTTAAAATCATATTGATCAAGGTTCTGCTTTTTGCTTTGTTGCCTCTGATGCTGGGCGCCTGCGAACAAAAAGAAGGCAAAGTTTTATCACAAAAAAAAATGGCTGCCGTGCTGACGGATGTTTATCTTACGGAAGCCATATTGCAGAATGTAGATAAAAAGAAAAAAACAGACTGGTCTCAGGAGCTCAGGGATGATTTTTTTCAGGATCTGGCCTATAGAAGGATATTAGAGAAACATCGTATTTCCGAAAAGGATTTTTATACTTCGGTAGCTCATTATAGCCAGCAATACAAAGTTTACGCCAAAATTTACCAGCAGGTGGAGCTTAATTTGAAAGCTTTACAGGACGAAGTGAACGAGCGGGAAAAATTACAGACACAGTTACGTGAATTAGCCCGGGAACAGGCCCGTTTGATTGCGGCACTCGATACTTCTTCTTATATTAAATGGTTTGAAATTTGGGTGATCGATTCTGTCTCAATGACCGATTCCCGGGCTATTGGAGCAGAGTCCGATTC
>JAAZGQ010000170.1 GCA_012511135.1 Bacteroidales bacterium
ATTTTGAATTGATTTCTTCTCTAAAAAATTGTCCCAGAGTATTTTTTGCCTCTTCCCAATTATCGGGATTAATGCAATATTTAATGTAGGGAGGATTGATCTCTCCCTGAATTAATCCGACTTTTTTCAATTCTTTCAGATGCTCCGAAAGTGTGGAACGGGCAATGGGTAATTCTTCGGCCATATCACCGCTGTAACAGCAACGATTTAGATTTTTCGATAAATAATTCAGAATGAAAACCCTGGCCGGATGAGAAAGTGCTTTGGCATAAAGAGCTACTTTCTCTTGTTGTTCTGTGTAATACTTCGTTTTCAAAACCAATTTCATTTAGTATTTCGCAAAAATACGAAATGATTTTGAAATCGATTATTATTGCTCGCTTTTTTTCTGTTATTTTTTCTAATTCTGTAAAAAAGCGCCTACTCAATAATGAATTAGAATTCTAATTAAAATTCTAATTTACAAGCTCAACATTTTGTCGATGCTGTCTTTGAGGCCTTTTTTGAATAGTTCCGGATGTTCTGTGGCATATTTGAGCGCAAAAACACTCAGGTCGTAATTATTTTCTGCTCCACCGCCCACATAAACCAAATGCAGAGCAGTGTTTTCTACCTCATATTTTTTTACCAGGGCTTTGTTGGCATATTTATTTGCATTTAAGACAATCAATTCAATTGTTCCCTTTTGTAATTCTTCGCTGTAATTCGTTTCCAGCAGCTCTTTTATTCTGCTTTCTATGTTTAAGCAACTTTCGCTTCGATCCTTGAGATGAAAATAATAGATCTTGAGCTTGAGATTGGAATTCACGGATATTTCAGTCCCGGAATTCTGACTGTCTTTCTTTTTAGAACCGTTCAGACAGGCTGTAAATATGCTGCCGGCCAATAATAGTATAAACAGGATTTTTATTTTCATAGAATAAAAGTAAATATATTGCTTGTTGTTTCAATTATTTCTGTTGTTTCAATTTTTCAATTATTTAAAACGTTTTGCTTGTTTGATTTTCAATCATTTAAATCATTCAATTTTTCAATCACTTTTGCGATTTCATTGCTTCGAAAACCAAAGCGGCCACTACCCTGGCCCCTTCGGGCTGGAAATGAGTATTGTCAGACTGTCCGTTGGGATAGGCTTCGTAAAGGCCGGCCGGTAAATTCATAAAATAATGACTGCTCACGTAATCCTGTCCTTTTTCGCTGAAAGCCTCCATCGTAAGTTGATTCAAATCGATAAAAAAGACCTCCATTTCTTCGGCCACTTCTTTGGCCGCCTGTGGATATTCGCCGTGGACATTTTCCAGACGGCCTTCCTGCCAGGGATAATTGCGACAAACCGGAGTCAGAATAATCGGGATAGCTTGTTTGGCTCTGGTTTGTAACACATACATGCGCAAATATTCTTTATAACCCTCAACACTTACATAACGCTCCACTTTGTTTACGGCGGCATCGTTGTGTCCAAATTGCATAATTACCAGATCGCCGGGTTTTAATTGTTCATAAACGCTGCGCCAGCGGCCTTCTTCAAAAAAAGACCGGGTGCTGCGTCCCCCGCGGGCACGATTATCAATCAACACACTGTCGGTGTCGAATAAATGCTTGAAGTTCTTTAGCTCATTCTCCACAAATAATTCCTGAAATACCTGTCCCCAGCCGGTTACCGGATAACGGGTTTTGAAATAATCTTTCCCCGGATCGTAATTATTGGCGTAATCGGCCACGGTGGAATCGCCAATTAAAAAAAGGCGGGTAATCTGCTCTTGCTTCGTAGTACAGGCAAAAAGCAAGACAGTAACAAGGATAAAGACCAGGTTGAATTTTACTATTTTGTGTAACATTTTATAAAAATTACTTGATTGATAAATAAAATAAGTTTCTCAATGGGTATAAATATCACTCAAAATCTTCCCACTTAGGTAAACCATAATCCGGTAAACACAAAGCCTTATTAATATCGTCAAGTTCAAATTTGTCGGAATTAAAGTTGTTCCCCAGCCAGGCTTTATAATGCTTGTATTCCGGATGTTTTGTATTTTTTAGCACGTTTAAAATATCCACATACCCCCAAACTCCTCCACAATCTTCCGGCGGACAATGTCTCTCTCCTCCCAGGCAAAAGGGATACATATGCTTATCGTCTGTTTCCAGAATATCTTCAAGCAAAACAGTATGCATCCAACTGTCTCCGTAATCATATTCATAATCGATCACATTTTGCTTATCTTTAAGCAGATCACTAATTGTAACTCCGGCGTAATCTATATTCATAGCTTCATCCCAAAACTCCTCATCTCCCTCCGTTCTGGGGGAATAAAAGACATCATTTTTAATAAATTGATGCAAGTGGCTGTTGGTCCAGCCCATAACCACCTGGAGCACCTTGTGCAAATCGGCCAGTTCCATCTCGGCAGGCACTTGGATGCGCCTCCAAACTGCAGGTTTAAGATCCTGGAGTTCGATGTAAAGTTGATAGATTGATTTCATAATAAGTTATATCCTTTTTTTCACTAACAATACGTTGATGATGAGTAATTTTTAAAAAATTATATCAGCGATTCTATCTTTTTAAACAAATCATCTGAGAATAATCTAACAAGCGTTTCTCTATCTTTTTCTGAGGGATAATAGCCGTATGGGTATTTCTTATCGAGAAGGGATACTTCGTAGTACTCTTCTTTAAATTGAATATTCAGTTTTATATTTATTTCCAATAGCTTGTCTGATTGTATTTCTTTGGGATTTATAAGATCCACATTGTACCACATGGATTGTGCGGCTTTTACAAATTCTTTCATTTGAGAATCTTGTCCGCTTCGATCAACATAATTCAACTGTATACATTCATTCCTTCGGATATCCGGATATTTTGAAATCAAATTATACTGGGTTCTTCCAGTGAATAAAACAGATGCCTCTTTTGTTTTTTCATTCAAGGCTTTTTCTAAAGGGAAATAAAAATATTCCAGCACATTCCATATTTCTTCTGTATTCCGTTTGGGTTTTAATTGTTTTTCTTTCATCTGTTTTTCTATCAAACGGATACGTTTGGCGAAATCACTCGTTTCTTCAATGCTTTCTCCTCGCCCGGCACGAATCGCCAAATCAAAAGCATGCTCTACCAACTCGCTCAGGTAATCGGTAAACGGTTGTAAATCTTCGGCCTTTGCCTTGGCTCCTTCGGAAGGAGTCAATCCAACTTCCATATCACATTGGTGCAACAATTGTAAATATCGGGTTTTATCATCAATCGGTACGACAATCATCGGATAGCCATGTCTGTGCAAAATAAAGTTAACCATCAACCTGGCCACACGTCCGTTACCATCCTCAAAAGGATGTATGCGAATATACCGATAATGAAATAAGCTTGCCAATTCGACAGGGTTTAGCTCGCCTTGCTTTTCTTGCATATTATACCATTCCACCAACTCTTTCATCAGAGCCGGAGTTTCTTCCGGAGAGGCGTAATGGAACTCCTCACCAGTAGTTGTTATAACTGAGTTTGGCCGGGTTTTATAAACACCGACATGAATTTCAAAACAAAACTTACCATCTTGGCTTAATTTTCGATAATCTTCTACCTGAATAATCTGATTAAGTGTTCGGATAAAGTATTCCGTAAGAGGACGTTCCCGATCTTCGGCTTCTACTTTCATTAACCGGAGTCCGACATTATGTGCTTTCATCTCTTGATAATCACGCATAGAGGCAGATCCCTCCGTTTGGTCAAAAATGAGTAGAAGTCTGGTCTGTCCGTATGTCAGCGTATTTCCTTCCAATCGGTTGGAATTATAGTTGAAATCAAGCATAAACTTTTGATCAAGCCGCCTTTGGTCTTCATCCTTTAATGGCTGAAGCTGCTTCCATATTTCAAAAAAACGCTCAATATTTAAATTTTCTTTCATCGTTGTTAGTAATGATTTTTGAAGTAATGATTACATCTCCGTCATAATCATGCCCGAATTCAAGGCCACTAAATTACACAAAAATTCCAAATTTAATCCAGCAGAGTCTGTTACTAAAAGGATTACTCTGCAAAAAACACTTTTTTCAAAATTGCTTCAAAGGGTCACACAACCACAAAGGGCTCCGAAATCAATTCGGAACCCTTTTGAAAGCTAAAAACAGAAAATGATTATTTGAACCAGTTCCAGGCGGAAATATCCAATTGGCCGGTTTGGTAGGGACCTTCGAGAGTAGCCGTGTTTCCTTCGATTATAACATTACTCAGGGGACCTTCGTCTTTCATATCAACCAAAGTGCTATAACCTTCCAGGTAAACATTGGTCATAGTAGCTCCAGATTGTTTTTTAAATTGGAGTGCAATGCCGGGATGAGTGGAAACAGCCGTCAGGTTATTGATACGGGGATTGTTGTTCACTCCGTCGGCTTCGACTACTGTTGAAAAGTTACTAATGGTGTGTTTGACATAAGCGTTATTAACAGCTCCATCCCAGCCTTCGGTCCAGTCGATGGCATCGTCCTCGTTGTTCTCCAAATACAGGTTGCTCACCGAGACAGAGCCTCCGAAGAATTCCACACCATCGTCGGAACCATTCATTATGGCTACATTATTAACTGTAGTACCCGAGCCGCCCGCATAAAGCGTAAGTCCGTTGTATTCCGATTCGGGATTGATGGCTGCACCGGCTCCGATGATGACCAAATAAGAAATGCTCCCGGAATTGTCTGCCGGATTCGAGCCTCCGTATTGAAAATTGCCCACTTCGGCAGTAGCCGGGGCACCTTCGGTGGTGACTGCTCGCCCGCAAATGGTCAGCCCTCCCCAATCGCCGGGATTGCCATTGGGCGAACGCATAACAACGGCTTGATCTGCTGTGCCTTCGATCTGGATTTTGGAACCCATCATTACAGCAATATAGGTTTCGGTTTCCGCGCCGTTGGAAGCATTGGCCACGATAGATGTTCCTGCCGGAATAATCAGCTTAGCTCCCTTACTCACCACAAAAGCACCGGTCAGAGAGTAATTGACTGCGGGATCCAGGGTGTAATCTTCTTTGAGTTCACCTTTCATGACACCTGCTTCGAGCATACTGACAACAGTATCTTCCGTTTGAGTGTTTTGGGGCTCACAACTGACAAATAACATACTTAAACTGCTTACAAGCATACTTAAGATAATCACATTCTTTTTCATAATTCAAATTTTAATCATTGATAATTGAGCTTGTTTATAATTGATAAACCAGCGATAACTGCATTTTTGTACCCTTTTTGAATGATTCTACAACAACCAGACTTTCATCCCCGTCGTAATCTATGATCTTTTGGGTCTGCACTATGGCCGGATTGAGTAAGTTTCTTGCTGTAAATTTCAGCTTGAGATTTTCCGACAATTTTATTCCCAGCACCAAATCCATCAACATACGAGCCTCTTCGATGATGTCTTCGTTGAAATAAATATCGGGATGTGTGGCACTGAGAGGATGCCCCAGCGCAAATATTCTGTCCGAAGTATAATTGGCAGTCAGGGCTGCCATCCAGGCTTTTGACTTGTCTTCGTAACTCAGTGTGAGATTTGTTATGAATTCGGGAGCTCCCTGCAATCCACTGCTGGTTTTGTTATTGTAATAAAACGCAGGGAGTAATTCTTGTTTAAACCACATTCGGGTAGCGTTTGCCATTAGATTCAGCCGGCGATGCTCTGAATTGTAAAGCTCAAGCCTGGCTTCGGCTTCGAGCCCGAAAACATTGGCAAAACTTCCTGTATTGGCCGTAACAAATGAACGAGCAGCTCCTCGCTCCATGCTGAGATTGATGGGGTTTCTTATGTATTTGTAAAAGCCTGTGAGCGAAAGAAGTTCCCTGTTGCTTTTGAAATATTCCCATTTAAAATCCAGGTTGTAATTGTCTGACAAATTCAATTCCGGATTGCCTTTGGTAATGCTGCCGGTTGGCGACACATATGGAAAAGGAGCCAATTCCTTGAATTCGGGTATGGTGATGGTTTTACTACCCGACAATCGCAGGAAGTGCTTCTCGCTAAGCTCGTATTTAAAATTCAGACTGGGATAAATACCCGCGTAAAGACTGTCGCGGGTCTCCAGGTCGTAGTACTGATCGTTGTTGATATCCCATGTCAGTTTCAGCTGATCTGCTTCCAGACGAAAACCAAAATTGCCGCTTAATTTTCCGAAATCAAAACCGCTGTGAACAAAGACTCCTAGCACATTTAAAACAGCAGAGTACTCGTCCTGAGGCAGTTCACGTATCAAAGCAGAACTAAAAGCCTCCTGAGTGAACAGCAGACTCAAATGATCAATATCAACTCCCTCAGTGGAAAGTTCTTTGATGTCTGCACCCACAAAACGGGATTCGAAATCCCGGCTTTTGTGCCTGAAATTAAAGCCTGCGCTTGTTGAAAAACTATGTTTGCCCAGGTTCAGCCTGAATTGATCTTTCAGATAAGCGTTCAGCTCCCTATCCCTGATTTGCTGGCTCGATCTTCGATTGTCGTAATTACCGATGCCGTGCATGTTCAAAAACAACTGATCCTGATCGTAACCTATCCTGTTGCGTATGCGGTTGGGTTCCATAGCATCTACCATATTGAATCCTATGCCCCAGTTTATGGTATTGTTTGCTTTGATCGTCTTACGTCCGAGCAATTGGTAAACCTGCAAATTGGTTGTTTTGGTGTTTTGATCCCTTTCAAAAATGTGATCGTCAGAAGGTTCCCCGCTGTCACGGATGTAGCCCAGCTGGTTCCTGCCCTGTTCGTAGACATTATCGCTGAGTTTGTTTATAAAAAGGGCATTCAGGCTTAAAGAGGCAGACTCTGATAAATCATAGGAAAGATTCAACAAGCCTGTCAGGTTTTGTTGAAACGACCAGCTTTCGGTGTCGGTAAATTCGTTTTGTAATATATTTTCGACGTATTTTCTGTATACGCCGTTTGAATAGGAATAATCCTGCTTGTAAGACAAGTTGTAAAACATTTTCAGAGTCTGGTCATGCAGCTTAAACTGGTAGCCTCCCAGGGCATTCAAACCCCAGTCTGCCGGAAAAACCGAGTTACGGGGATCCCAGGATGATTTGCTAAGTGATTCTGTCAGTAGGAAATTTTTCCGTGGAAACGAAAGAAAAGAGCTCTCAGTGTTTGGTGATGATTTATGATTTGACCAGGCTTCGGCTGTCTGTAATTGACTGTTTATTCCTCCCTGTATGCCAAAACCTGATTTATCGCTGTATTCTTTAGATACTATATTCACATTGCCGGCTGCCTGATCTGCAAAACTTTCGGTATTGTAGGTTTTGCTGATACCCAGATTCTGAATGATGCTGCTTTCGAAAAGACTGAGATCAATATTTTTTTTATCCACATTATCCGAAGGAATGGGCAAGCCATTCATAGTCGTCGACAAATACCTGTCGCCCAAGCCTCTGACAAAAATTTCGCCGGAGCCTTCGCTTTTGGTTACCCCGGATATCTTGGTACTGGCGCCGGCAGCATCCGATACTCCCTGTATGGATAATTGCTGAGCCCCCACTTGTTCCTGAATGGCAAAAGCTATTTTCTGGTCACTCAGTAAAACCGCAAAACTCTCCCGATTGGCCCGGGCAACCACTTCGGCTGAATTCAACAAAATCTCTGCTGATTTTAGTGAAATATCCAAACGGGTCTCTTCTCCCGATTGAACTCTGACCTCCGCTATTTTTTCAGTTTTGTACGAAATATAGCTTATGGTCAATTCATATACCCCGGCTTCCAGATTGACTATATTGTAATTTCCATCCAAATCGGTGGCAGAACCCAGGGTGGTTCCCTCTATAAAAACGGCAGCTCCGATGAGTTGCTCGCCCGACTCTGCATCAAGTACTTTTCCGCTAATGCTGCCTGTTTCCGCCTTCAGCATAAAGGGGAATAACATGCAGACGATCAAAAAATAATAGGCTTTCAATCCCGTGGCAGGTCTGTTCTTAGGATTCTTAGGCATCGATGTCATTCATTTTTCTGTTTTCAATCTTTCCTGGGCAAAGGTATTTTGGGCATGTTATGAACTCTTGGCGTTTCGGTGACAAGGCTGTCATGTTTGTGTTACAAAAGGGCTACAAAAAAGAGCTGCAACAGATTCGGTTTATAAATCTATAAAACTCAGCTTTAGTGTTTCTGTACTGACAGGTTTATAAAACAGAAAAAGGCCTGTCAAAATCTGACAGGCCTTCTTCCCTGTTAATCCTAATCCAATCTTTTCTGTGGCTTTTCATCAAACTTATCGCTGCTTCAAAGCGATCTTGAGTTCCTTATCCTGAGCCTTGTCCAGTTTGATTTGTTTACTTTCATAAGATATTAAACTCACGGTAAGATATTTACCTTCCAATTCTGTTTCCGATTTAATGCTAAAGTTACCGTCCAGATCGGCATAGCAGACCTTGCCATTGATTTCAATGCTTGCTCCGGCCAGTGATTCGGAAGAACTGAGATCGTAAATATTGCCGCTCAGGCTAAAGCTTTTAGCTTCACTTTTGGGGCTAAGCTCTGTGGTTTTTTTCATTTTGCCGGCAGCTTTAATCTCGGCTGTTGGTTCTGCACTAAGCGTAAAAGCAAGCATAAGCATTCCCAATAGATTCATTGTGAAGAATCCTTTCATTTTTGTTGTCGTTTTCATTTTCATTTTCATCTTCGTTTTCGTTTTTAGTTTCTTATTCTTGTTTAGTCGTATTTTCTTTCAGAAATCAGTTTACCTGATTCATCCCACATAGACCAGTTGCCAGTTTTTTTGCCCCGGTCGTACTGCATTTCGTATCGCAGAGTTCCCTGCTCGTCCCAGATTCTCCAAAGGCCGTGCTTCATTCCGTTCAGGTATTCAGCCTGAGCCATCAATACGCCCTGTTCACTATAGGATCTCCAGATTCCGTTGAAAACCCCGTTTA
>JAAZGQ010000171.1 GCA_012511135.1 Bacteroidales bacterium
AGCAAATCTACAGCGAATTTCGTCGCTATATGGACGAGCCTGTGGACAAGAAGTCTCCCTCCGTGGCCTACTTTAGCATGGAATACGGACTGACCGATGTGCTCAAGATCTATTCAGGAGGTTTGGGCGTACTGGCCGGCGATTACCTCAAAGAAGCTTCCGATTGCAATATTCCCATGACAGCCGTAGGCTTTCTCTATCGCAACGGCTATTTTACCCAGGGTCTTTCGATGGAAGGCCAGCAAGTCGCCATTTATGAACCCCAGAATTTCAATATTCTGCCTATAGAACAGGTCAAGGACGAAAACGATACTCCCTTTGTCCTCAAGGTGGAATTTCCGGGTTATACCGTTCATTGCAATGTTTGGAAAGTGGCTGTGGGAAGGGTCAATCTCTATCTGATGGACACCGATCATCCCGGCAACGGAGAATACGAGCGTCAGATTACTGCCCAGCTTTACGGCGGCGACTGGGAAAACCGACTCAAACAAGAATACCTGCTGGGCGTAGGCGGCATTCAGCTCTTAAATGCTCTGGGCATCAAAAAACAGATTTACCATTGCAACGAGGGCCACGCAGCCCTGATCAATGCCCAGCGTATGGTTGACCTCATCAACAACGAAGGCCTCGGTTTCAACGAAGCCCTCGAAGTGGTGCGCGCCTCCTCGCTCTATACCGTACACACCCCGGTGCCCGCCGGACACGATAAATTTGACGAAGGCCTCATGTTTAAATACCTGAGCAGCTTCCCGCAAAAGCTGGGCATCAGCTGGGCCGACTTTATGGATATGGGCCGCGAAAACCACGGCGACATCAACGAAAAATTCAGCATGAGTGTTTTTGCCTGCAATTGCTGCCAGGAGGTCAACGGTGTCAGCATGTTGCACGGCCAGGTCTCTCAAAGAATGTTCAGCAATATCTGGAAAGGCTATTTCCCCAACGAACTGCACGTTGGCTACGTAACCAACGGCGTTCACATGCCCAGCTGGACAGCCAGCGAATGGCGCAGGCTCTACGACAAAACTTTTGGCCCCGAATGGATGGCCGACCAGTCCAATGTTGAAATCTGGAAAAAGATTTACGATGTCAGCGACGAAGAAATCTGGAAAACCCGACAGCATCTCAAGATAAAGCTGATCAATTACATTCGCGACAAATACCAAAACAGCTGGTTCAAAAACCAGGGCGATCCTTCGCGCATCATGTCCATACTCGAAAAGATCAATCCCAACGCCCTGATGATAGGCTTTGGCCGCCGTTTTGCCACCTACAAGCGTGCTCATCTGCTCTTTACCGACCTGGAACGTTTGTCGCGCATTGTCAACAATCCCCTTTACCCCGTGCAGTTCGTCTTTACCGGCAAGGCACATCCGGCCGACGGAGGCGGACAGGGGCTTATTAAACGCATTGTGGAAATATCGCGTATGCCCGAATTTCAGGGTAAGATTATGTTCCTCGAAAATTACGACATGGCTCTGGCCAGGCGAATGATATCGGGTGTGGACATCTGGCTCAATACCCCGACCCGTCCCCTGGAAGCTTCGGGTACTTCGGGCCAAAAGGCCGAGATGAACGGGGTTCTCAATTTTTCGGTGCTCGACGGCTGGTGGCTCGAAGGATACAAAGAAAAAGCCGGCTGGGCCTTGTCCGAAAGACGCACTTACGAAAATCAGGAATTCCAGGATCAGCTCGATGCCGCTACCATCTATTCCACTCTCGAAAACGAGATCATTCCTCTTTTCTTTGCCAAAAACAGCAAAGGCTATTCGCCCGAATGGATTCAGTATATCAAAAATTCCATTGCTCAGATTGC
>JAAZGQ010000172.1 GCA_012511135.1 Bacteroidales bacterium
CGAAAGTACCTCCGGTTCCTCTGTTGTAGCCTTCTTTATTATAAGCCACGGCCACTTTCATGGCCAAATTGAATAATTTCTGCACCACCGGCCCCTTGGCAGCAACCCCTTTTTCTACGTTAGCTTTGAAACTCTTGGCCAGGGCAGGCACCGACATCATCAAATCGGGTTTAATTTCCTGAATAGACATGGGGATATTCTTGAGCGATTCCAAAGCGGTTTTGCCCACAGGAACAGTAGCAATACTGGCCCCACAACTCATAAACACATAAAAACAGGTTACATGGGCAAAACAATGGTCAAGAGGCAGAATCATCAGCATACGGTAATGCGAAGGAATGTCTGCTCTGGAATGAGATTGTTCTACGTTGGCCGTATAATTGCGATGCGTCAGCAATATACCTTTGGGATCGGCAGTAGTTCCCGATGTATAAGAAATATTGGCGTAATCGTCTCCCTGCACGCTTTTGGCAATCACAAGCAATTTGCCGGGCTGTTCTTTGTTGTACTTGTCTCCCATTTTGCAGACATCCTCAAAATAGAGTTCTTTATCCTGCAGAGCTATGTCCTCGTCCATGACTATTACTTTTTCGACCAGAGGCAATTGATCCAGGATTTCGCGGACTTTGGGCAATTGAGTACCCGAAACCAGTATAAAACGGGAATCGGAATGCCTGATTCTGAATACCAGGTCGCTTCCGCTTTGCAATTTGATAGACAAGGGCACATTGACGGCCCCGGTGTACAAAATACCCAGCTCACCAATCATCCACTTGTTGCGGCCTTCCGAAAGCAAGGCCACCTTTTCGTCTTTTTTCAGGCCCATAGCCAGCAAGCCGGCTCCGAAACGATAAACTTCATTTTTGGTCTCTGCATAAGTAGTAGGACGGAATTCCGTATCCCTTTCCCATAGAAAGACATTTTGTGCATAGCGGGCACAGCTTTCTTCAAACAAGTCTACAATGGTTTTCTTTTTCATGGCTATTATTTAATTAAGATTTAAATACTTGTTCTGCTATAGCTTTGCCCATGGACAAGGCTTTGAGATTAAGCTCAACCACCGACTCGCCTTTGCGCCCGAAAATATGCCTGACCGCTGCTTCCAGCTCAGAATAATCCAACTTAAGGAAAGGACTGGCGGCTCCCAGCAATACCATATTGGCAGCCCTCACCGAACCGGCTTCGCGGGCAATGCTTTCCACGTCCAGAATTACCTTGCGCTTCATTTCCGAGAAACCGGCATCTAATCTTTCCTGATCCGGGTAGTTGGGAATATTCACATAGGGTACTGAATTGCTAACCAACCATCCTTCGGCAGAAAGATAGGATAAATAACGCAAGGCTTCCATAGGCTCAAGGGCAAGTACGAGATCTGCTTTGCCTGTGGGTATCAGGTCGGAATGGATAGCCTGATCCGAAATACGGAGATTGGACTGTACATCCCCACCCCGCTGACTCATGCCGTGCACTTCGGATTGTTTCATATACAAACCCTGGCTCAGGGCAGCTTCGCCGATGACGGCGGCTATGGATAAAATGCCTTGTCCGCCTACTCCGGCCAGTATAATATCAATTTTCATTGCTTGCTGTTTTTTTACGTTTCAGGGTATGAATGCAGGCTCTTCGGGGAATAATAACCGAAACACCCGGGTAATTGATTTCTTCTTTGATGACTTTCACCATCTCGTCGTGGGTTTTTTTGAGGGGCACCAGGCTTCTGATGTGTTCGGGTTCAACCCCCAGACCGGCACAAATGGCTTCCAGTCTTCCGGAACCAGGTGAATCCTGACCACCGGTCATGGCTGCCACTTCGTTGTCCGAAATAATTACGGTAATAGCTGTTTGCTCGTAAACGGCATCCAGCAAAGAAGTCATGCCCGAGTGAGTAAAAGTGGAATCACCAATTACGGCAACGGCATATTCCAGACCGGCATCGGCAGCTCCCTTGGCCATTGTAATGGAAGCTCCCATATCCAGACAGGCGTGCAGCGCCCTGAAAGGAGGCAAATAACCCAGGGTGTAGCAGCCTATGTCTCCAAACACCCTGGCCCTGTCTCCGTATTCTGATATGGCAGCGTTCAGAGCATCGTACATATCGCGGTGTCCGCAACCCTGGCATAAAGCCGGAGGACGAGGCAAAACCACTTCGGGCTTTTCATACGATTTATTTGTTTTCAGTCCAAATGCCGCTGCCACAATGTCGGGATTGCGTTCTCCGTCGCGGGGCAGGCTGCCGCTTAAACGTCCGGTCACCTTATTGCCTTGGTTCAGCAAGCCTCCAATCATTTCCTCGACCAAAGGATAACCTTCTTCCAGCACCATTAGCTGTTCGCAAGTTTGCAGCATTTCTGCAATCACCGCTTTGGGCAATGGATATTGTCCGATTCTCAAGACCGGATAGGGACAGCCCCCGGGAAAATTTTCCATCAGGTAATTATAGGCTATACCACAGGCAATGATGCCTTTGGATAAATCCCGGCCCGGTGTGAAAACATTAAAAGACGAAGCCTCGGAAAGTGCCTGCATTTCCTGCTGGGCTGCCAGCAGTTTTTTGTAGCGCTGCCGGGCATTGACCGGCAACAAAACAAACTGACGGGGATCTTCAGAAAAATGCAAAACATTTTGCGCTCTTTCTTCCCGACGGACAACACCAGAGCGGGAATGGGCCAGCCGGGTGGTAATCCTGAGCATCACGGGCAAACCCAGTTGCTCAGAAAGCTCAAAACCAAAATAAGCCATATCGTAAGCTTCCTGCTGACTGGAAGGCTCCAGGATCGGTATCATGGCAAAGCGGCCGTAAAACCTTGAATCCTGTTCATTTTGCGAAGAGTGCATGGAAGGATCGTCGGCGGCTACAAAAAGCAAACCCCCAACTATCCCCGAAATGGAAGAATTCATAAAAGGATCGGCAGCTACGTTTACCCCCACGTGTTTCATACAAACCATGGAGCGTTTTCCGCAAAAAGACATGCCCATAGCCGCTTCCATGGCCGTTTTTTCGTTCGCCGACCAGGCATGGTGAATATTTTCTTTTTGTGCTTTATCTGAAGATTGTATGTATTCCGTAATTTCTGTGGAAGGAGTGCCGGGATAAGCATAAACGCCTGATATTCCTGCATCGATGGCTGCCTGAGCTACAGCCTCATCTCCCAGTAATAATAATCTGTTCATTCATTTGAGTTTTAACAAGCGGCAAAAGTAATAAAATTTACTTTAAGATACGACGTTGATTAAGCGCTCTGTGGTATTTTTGGGTATAGCGGTTGTGTTGAGCCAAACTGGAAGAAAAGTAATGCCGGCCAGAAAAATCGTCTTTGGCGCACATATACAAATAATTGTGTTTTTCCGCATTAAGAACGGCCAGCAGGGATGCTTTTTCGGGAATGCGTATCGGACCAGGAGGCAAGCCTAAATGCTTGTAAGTATTGTATGGAGAATATACTTCGGTATGTTCTTTGAGCACACGTTGAATGCTGAAATCATTCAGAGCAAATTTCACTGTAGGGCAAGCCTGCAAATACATTCTTCTGCGCAAACGGTTCAGGTAAAGGCCGGCAATAACAGGCCATTCATCACTGACATTGCTCTCTTCTTCGATGATGGAAGCCAGTGCAGATACTTCTACCGGGCTCAGTCCCAGGCTTTTCGCTCTGGCCCTGCGATCTTCGTTCCAAAACTGTTCGTAAGTGCGCGAAAACAATTGCATCAGCTTATCGGGGCTGCTGTTCCACCATACTTCGTAAGTATCGGGAATAAACAAGGCAGGCAGGGTTTCCGCTGTATGACCCAGACTGTCCAGCCATTTCTGATCGTAAAAAACTTCAAGCAAACTCAGAGAATCAGCCATAACTTGTTTGGCGAGCAAACCGGCCAGTTGTTCCACTTTGCGCAGATTATGAAAACGAATCCGGACAGGTTCCTGTAAACCCAGGCGCAGCCTTTGTAATATTCTTTTGTTGTTCATCCCCTCTTCCAGCACATAATGGCCGCTGTGCATCTGTGCGGGGTAATCGTAATAATCGGCAGCTTTGCGGAAAGAACGCTCATCCCTGAGGAGGTTTTTGTCTTGCAATTGCTGCAGCAAGCTGTCAAAATCATCCTCTTCGTAAAGGAAAACCTCCTGACTTTGTCCGGCAAGCACATTCGGTCGATAAAAATTGGAGTAAACCTGCACCGCTATCGCTGCAGCAATGATTACCAGGAGTCCGGAAACGGCCCAAAACAGTCGTAATTTATTTTTCACCTGTATTTGTAATTAAGCTCCACAGAGAGCATTTACACTATTTTTTTTTAATAATTCCCGACAGAAAATTTGAATAGAATAAAACTCTTTCTATCTTTGCGCCGCATTTAAATAAACCACCATCGAATTCCCTGTTGTAATTCAAATTTAGGCTTATTATTGCGTTAATAAGGAAGGATGGGTGAGTGGCTGAAACCAACAGTTTGCTAAACTGTCGTACCTGTAAGGGTACCGGGGGTTCGAATCCCCCTTCTTCCGCCATTTCTGTAAGGCTGTTTCTTAAATGAGACAGCCTTATTTTTTTCTCTGTTTTGCTTCCGGTATTCCCGGTATATTTTCCAGCATTTTTCCTGCCTTATTCGCCTCCTGAGACTTACTTGTGCGCTTCATTTCTGCTCAGAATCACAGCTGCAAAGGTAATAATAATCTACTTGTGTTAAGTGGAAATAATTTCTTATTTGATGGTGGCATTTATCGTTTAATAATGAAGAACTTATATCTTTGATCAGTAATTATGTTCTGAAATTATGTTTTTTAACACTATTTTTTTGTTGGATAGTGTGATTATTTCAAAAATGTATCTACATTTGCAACCGAATAAAGGAGAATATTTGCCTGTTTCATGCACAAAAACCCCGAGACCCTTGTGCATAACGCCGCAAAAGCAGGACACCACGAAAACTCCATGCCGGCAAAAGAGCTTTCAGGTTTTTGATTTAATGTCTAACTTTTTAAAACAAAACAATGAAAGTAACTCACTTAAAACGAGTCTTCGGACTTGCAATCCTTCTTGTCGCCTTTAGCTCCGGCACCTCGGCTTCAGAAAAACCCAAAGAACGATTAGAATTATCCCCCAGTGCAGACCTCGTCAGTACCTACGTATGGAGAGGAGCTTACCAAACTGGCATCTCACTACAACCCGGATTAAGTGCAACTTATTCGGGTTTTTTTGTGTCCGCTTGGGGCTCTACCGACTTTTCTACCAGTTTCAAGGAATTTGATCTTAGTCTGGGATACGAAAACGGAGGTCTCTCTTTTATCTTTAATGATTACTGGTGGGCAGGTGAAGGCAATCCCTATTTTGATTACCGCAACCTTCATTATTACGAAGCCGGCATCGGCTACTCTTTTGGAGAAGCATTTCCGCTCTCCCTGAACTGGAATACTTTTTTGGATAATGATGCCTCTACCTACATCCAGGCTGCTTATGATGTTTCGCTCAAGGATGTCGATCTGAATCTGGCGATAGGTCTTTCTCCCTGGACAGGCTATTACCACAAAACCGGCACCAATGGCTTTATTGTTGCAGATGTGGTATTAACGGCCAGTAAAAGCATTCCCATCAGCCAGAGTTTTGCCTTGCCGGTATTCACTCAAATCATTGTTGCCCCGAATCAAAACAATGTTTTTTTGGTCTTCGGTATGAGTCTGTGACTCTAAGTCAATGACTTCAATTTAATCCACTCCTTTTATTATTCTCAAAGACTATTCCTATGAAAAAGATTGAGGCGATTATTCGCAAAACCAAATTTGAAGAGGTCAAGGAAGCATTGCTGGATGCCGGCATTGAATGGTTTTCCTATTACGGTGTCAGAGGCATCGGCAAAGCCCGTGAAGGCAGAATTTAGCGTGGGGTCATTTACGACACCAGCTCCATTGAACGTATTCTGATCTCGACCATCGTTCGGGACAAAAACGTAGAAAAAACCCTGGAGGCAATTGTTCGATCTGCCAGAACGGGTGAAATCGGAGACGGCCGAATTTTTGTAATTCCCATCTCAGACGCAGTACGAATACGAACGGGTGAACGGGGTTATGTAACTCTTTACGATCCGCAGGAAGAAGAATAGCCGGGAGTGTCCAACAGACTCCCGGCTTTTTTTTACTATCAATTCAATAAAAAAGCATCACAATAAAAACAATTATGGAAACAACTATCACTACTATTACCGATATTGCCACTTCACTCGATACTGTATGGATGTTACTGGCCGCTATGCTGGTCTTTTTTATGCAACCCGGTTTTGCCCTGGTCGAAGGCGGATTTACCCGATCCAAGAACATGGCCAACATCCTGATGAAAAACCTGCTGGATTTTGCACTGGGCAGCTTGCTGTTTTGGGCACTGGGCTTTGGCCTGATGTTCGGAGCGGGACATTTTGCCGGCCAGCCCCATTTGTTCGATCTCAGCTTTTATGAAAGCGATTTACCCGTGGAAGGCTTTCTGATTTTTCAGACTTTTTTTTGTGCCACGGCAGCCACCATCGTTTCGGGAGCTATAGCAGAACGCACCCGTTTTTCTTCCTATATTCTGATCTCCATCTTTATTTCTGCCATAGTATACCCTATTTCCGGTCACTGGACCTGGGGCGGGGGCTGGTTAATGAACGCAGACGAAGGAAGCTTTATGATGCGTACTTTCGGCAACACTTTTCATGATTTTGCCGGTTCCAGCATTGTGCATTCGGTAGGTGGCTGGATTGCCCTGATGGGAGCTGCTGTTCTGGGCCCGCGTATAGGTAAATACGGCAAGGATAAAAAACCCAGGGCTCTTCCCGGTCATAATCTGAGCCTGGCCACTTTGGGTGTGTTTATACTATGGTTCGGCTGGTTTGGATTCAATCCGGGTTCACAACTGGGGGCATCGGGCGAAGTGAATCGCACAGCTATATCGCATATTTTTCTGACGACCAACCTGGCCGCAGCCGCAGGCGGCGTCGCCTCCATGCTGCTCAGCTGGGTCAAATACAAGAAACCTTCCTTATCGATGAGTCTCAACGGTATTCTGGCCGGTCTGGTGGGAATCACTGCCGGTTGTGATCTGGTCTCTCCCGGAGGCGCTGTAATTATTGGAGCCCTCTGTGGAGTGACTATGCTCTATTCAGTGGAATTCATCGACAAAGTACTCAAAATTGATGATCCGGTGGGCGCTTCTTCGGTACATGGCGTTTGTGGCATACTGGGCACTCTGCTCACCGGGCTTTTTGCCACCGAAGGCGGTTTATTCTATGGCGGAGGTTTCGGCTTATTGGGAGCTCAGCTTTTCGGAGCTCTCAGCATAGGACTCTGGGCTGCCACAACAGGATTTTTGCTTTTCAAATTGCTTAAGAGCCTCAAAGTTCTGAGGGTTCCACCCAGGATTGAAGAAGAAGGCCTTGATATTTATGAACATGGCGAAACTGCTTATAATAACTAATCTTTTCACCCTTAAAATCACTGATTTATGTCAACTTTACGATTCAATGTAGTAGAAACGGCCTTCGCCAAGAAGGTAAAACCGGTTGAAGCTCCGGGAAAAGCCTCCGCTTATTTTGGCCAAAAAGTCTTCAACAGAGAAAAAATGTTCCGCTATTTGCCGGAAAAAACCTACAAAGAACTAATGGATGTCATTGACAACAATGCCTCCCTGAGTCACGAGCTGGCCGACGCGGTTGCTTCGGCTATGAAGAAATGGGCCCTGGAAATGGGGGCTACGCATTATACGCACTGGTTCCATCCTTTGAACGAAGGGACGGCAGAGAAGCACGATTCGTTTAGCGAACCAGACGGTAAAGGAGGTGTGATTGATAAATTTTCGGGCAAACTGCTCATCCAGCAGGAACCCGATGCTTCGAGTTTCCCCAGCGGCGGTATCCGAAACACATTCGAAGCCAGAGGTTATTCTGCCTGGGATCCCTCCTCGCCGGCTTTCATTGTTGGAGATACTTTGTGCATTCCCACTATTTTTATTGCCTATACCGGGGAATCGCTCGATTATAAAGCTCCCCTGCTCAGAGCCCTCGAAGCCGTAAACAAGGCCGCAACCGCCGTCTGTCATTATTTCAACGAAGATGTCAAAAAGGTTCAGGCATATCTGGGCTGGGAACAGGAATACTTCCTGGTGGACGAAGGCCTATATGCCGCCAGACCCGATCTTTTATTGACCGGACGTACCCTGATGGGGCATGAAAGCAGTAAAAATCAGCAGCTCGAAGATCATTATTTTGGAGCCATTCCAACCAGGGTCATGGCCTTTATGCAGGAACTGGAAATCGAAAGCCTCAAGTTGGGAATTCCGGTCAAAACCCGGCACAACGAAGTTGCTCCCAATCAGTTTGAGCTGGCTCCTGTTTTCGAAGAATGCAATCTGGCCAATGACCATAACCTGATGATTATGTCACTGATGCGCAAGGTTTCGCGCAGGCATGGCTTTAGGGTCTTGTTGCACGAAAAGCCTTTCAAAGGCATCAATGGCTCGGGCAAACACAACAACTGGTCTCTGGGTACTGACACCGGCATTATGCTGATGGCCCCCGGTAAAACACCCGAAGAGAATCTGCGCTTCATCACCTTTGTTTCCAACGTACTCAAAGCTGTATATCGTCACAATGCTTTGCTCAAAGCAAGTATTTCGTCTGCTACCAACGCCCACAGGTTGGGAGCCAACGAAGCCCCGCCAGCGATAATCTCGAGTTTTTTGGGCAAGCAGATCAGTACGGTACTGGAACATTTGGAAAACAGCGATGAAGAAGATTTCAACCTTTGCGGCAAACAAGGCTTAAAACTCGACATTGCCCGTATTCCTGAACTCTTGATGGACAATACCGACCGTAACCGCACTTCGCCCTTTGCCTTTACCGGCAACCGCTTTGAATTTAGAGCTGTAGGTTCCTCTGCCAACTGTGCCTCAGCCATGCTGGTACTGAACGCGGCCGTTGCCGAACAACTACAACTGTTCAAAACCGAAGTGGATAAGCTGATTGCCGAAGGCAAAGATAAATTTGCCGCCATAGTTGAAGTAGTCAGCAAAGATGTCCGCGAAAGCAAGGCCATTCACTTTGACGGCAACAATTACTCCGAAGCCTGGAAAAAAGAAGCAGTCAAAAGAGGCCTGGATTGCGAAACCAGCGTTCCACTTATCTTCGATGCCTATTTATCGAAAAGCAGTATCGACATGTTCGAATCGACTCATGTAATGAATCATAAAGAGCTAGAGGCCCGCAACGAAGTGAAATGGGAAACCTTTACCAAAAAGATTCAGATCGAAGCCCGTGTTTTGGGCGATCTGGCAATGAACCACATTATTCCTGTGGCTACCCGCTATCAAACCTCGCTGATTGAAAACGTCTACAGAATGCGAGATTTATTCCCTGCCGAAAAAGCAGCAGTCTTGTCAGCCAAAAACCTGGAGATTATTGAAGACATTGCACAACGTACCATCTTTATAAAAGAAAAGGTCGACGCTATGGTCAATGCCAGGAAAGTGGCCAACAAAATAGAAAACGAGCGCGGGAAAGCCATTGCCTACCACGACAAGATATTCCCCATGCTCGAAGAAATCCGCTATCACATCGACAAATTGGAATTGATTGTCGACAATGAAATGTGGACCTTGCCCAAATACCGGGAACTGCTGTTTATTCGCTAACCGTATTGCTGAAAATGTCAACTTGAGATTTGAAGAGAAGAGCAGCCCTGGAGACTGCCCTTCTCTTCTTTTTAAAGTCTCCTCAGGCCTGTTGTACCATAATTAGTCCGCTTATTTGGTTTGGTTTTCAAAACTTTATTGCCGACCTTTGTGGTTTTTTTGGTTATGCTCAGTGACGTTCGTCTCAAAGACCTGGAGGAACTCTACGATACACCCATCGTTCAGCAAAGCAGTTTCTGGTCTTCCTTAAAAAACAATCTTGGTTACAAAAGTCTGGCCATCGACTTTAGCTCTGTTAAATCTTCGCTTTACAATAAGCCCTCCATAAAGGGGAACATAGTATCAGACCTGCTGGTAGTGCTGCAACAGATTGATGCCCGTCACGCCATTGCCCACATCCCCTACGGGCCCGAGCTGGAGCCCGACGAAGAATTGCAGGGTGAGTTTCTGGAAGAGCTGTCCGAATGCCTGCGTTCCTTTCTTCCTCCCTCTTGTTTCTTGATACGTTACGACCTCTGCTGGGAATCGTACTGGGCCAAAGATCATGCCAATTACGACGATAAAGGCCTGTGGATGGGCGAACCTCAAAGCACTGCTCAGGAATTGCGTTTCAATATCAATACCAACAATTGGAATTTTCAGAAAGCCTCTTTCAACAATCTGCCTTCGAGCACCGTCTTTTTGGATATAAGTAAAGAACCTGAGGCCCTTTTGTCGGGCATGAAAGCCAAAACCCGCTACAATATCCGGCTCTCTCAAAAGAAGGACTTACAGATTCGCTCCATCGGTCTGGAAAACATTGAGGTGTGGTACGAGCTCTACCGGGAGACCACTACAAGAAACCGGCTTTACCTCAATAACATCGAATATTTCGAAGCTGTTCTGAAAGCCAAAACCCAACAGGCTCAAACAACAGTACAACTTTTGCTGGCCGAATGGCAGGGCAAAGCCCTGGCAGCCCTGTTTTTGGTAATTTCGGGCAACAGAGGCTCCTATCTCTACGGAGCCTCCTCGTCTGAACATCGCAAGCTGATGCCCACCTATGCTCTGCAATGGGAAGCCATGATGCGTTCCAAAAAACTGGGTTGCACCCAGTACGATATGTTCGGCATTGCACCCAGTCCCGATCCCTCCCACCCGCTTTATGGCTTGTACAAATTCAAAACCGGCTTTGGCGGAAGAATTTACCACAGCCTGGGTTGCTGGGATTATCC
>JAAZGQ010000173.1 GCA_012511135.1 Bacteroidales bacterium
CAGGTAAAAGCGTCCAGTACACAAATGGAATAGTTCTTATTCATGACTTATAAAAAGAAAAGCAGGCTTTTTGAATCTTTATCTTTCGATCAGATTCATGAATTCCTGCCTGGTTTTGGCCTGATTAAAGACACCTGTAAAATCGGAGGTGATGGTGACCGAATTTTGTTTTTCTACACCCCTCATCTGCATACAAAGATGCTGGGCCTCGACAACCACCATAACGCCCAGAGGGTCAAGGGTTTTCTGAATGCATTCTTTTATTTGTGTGGTCATTCGCTCCTGCAACTGCAAGCGCCGCGAAAAAATATCCACCACCCTGGCAATCTTGCTCAAACCTGTAATGTACTGATTGGGAATATAGGCAACATGTGCCTTGCCGTAAAAGGGTAACATATGGTGTTCGCACATGGAATAAAAATCTATATCCCTGACAATAACCATCTGGCGGTATTCTTCATGAAATTTAGCCGAACTCAGTACTTCTTCGGGATCGAGATGATAACCGTAAGTCAGGAATTGCATGGCTTTGGCTATGCGTTTTGGTGTTTTCAACAAACCTTCGCGCTGATTGTCTTCTCCCAGCAATCGCAAAATTTCCTGGTAATGTTTGGCTATTTCTTCCTGAGCAGGATTGGGTTCTGTTCCCAAAATTAATCGTTTGTCTATCATTAGCTTTGTTGTTTGCCTCAGCTTTAAGTGAAACAGGCCTTAGCTGTTACTGTTCAACCAGTATTTTTTCACGAACTATAGACATTTCGCGTCCAAACACAAAACTTCTCCTTAATTCGAGCAAGATCTCGTAGGCCTCCTCGTAAGTAAAAAAATCACCTAAGCGCACCCTCCAGAATGGGGCATTATACTCCACGTAAGTATTCAGTTCCGGAAGTTTAGCTTTTACTATGGCTTCTTTACGAAAAGCTTCTTCTTTTGCAGTTGACTGATTATTGCCCGAAAAAATCTGGATGCGCCAGCCATTCATTCTAAGCAGGGTCTTGTCTCCGTCCTTGATTACATTAGCCGGAATTTGCTTACTACCAATTAAGTCAACAATGCGCCTGTCTTGGTATAAGCGCACAAGGCCTTTATCTCTTTCCGGAGTAATCAATCGCTGTATAAAGTGCTCACCCGATTGATCAATACTTTCCTGTTGTGCCAGAAGCTTATGAGTCGACACACCGGAAAGCAGCATTATGAGGCAAAGCAAGAAAATGTTCCGGATAGTTTCAGAAGTATTCAGCATCTTTATAAATTAAACGGGGAAGCTGCAAAATAACAGCTTCCCCGATGAAATTATAATACAGCGTTCAGCACATCGTTGGTTGCCCGAACGGCCTCTGCGCTTTTATCGAACAAAGCCTTTTCCGCAGAATTGAGCTTGAAGTCCACTACTTTTTCCCAGCCGTTTTTACCGATAACGACCGGCACACCAATGCAAATATCTTTTTGTCCGTATTCGCCTTCGAGATAGACACTGCAGGGCAGTACCTTTTTCTGGTCGTGCAGAATAGCTTCTACCAGATAGGCTCCGGCAGCTCCCGGAGCATACCAGGCAGAGGTGCCCAGCAGCTTGGTAAGGGTAGCACCGCCAACCATAGTATCGGATACAACCTTGTTTAAAGCTTCTTCCGAAAGAAATTCCGAAACAGGCACACCTTTGTAGGTGGCGTATCTGGTCAGTGGTATCATGGTTGTGTCTCCGTGGCCGCCAATAACGGTAGCTTCGATGTCATTCAGGTTGGCATCGCCCAGAGCCATACTCAGATAAGTTTTAAAACGGGAACTGTCCAAAGCTCCACCCATACCTATAACCCGATTTTTCGGAAGGCCAAAAGTTTTTTGGATCAGATAGGTCATCGTGTCCATAGGATTGCTGATGACAACAAGTATAGCATCGGGAGAGTACTTTAACACATTCGTGGTAACGTCTTTCACTGTACCGGCATTCACACCAATCAGCTCTTCTCTGGTCATACCGGGTTTACGAGGAATACCCGAAGTAATCACAACCACATCCGAACCGGCCGTTTTGGAATAGTCTCCTGTAGTACCTGTAATTTTGGTATCCATGCTCAACAGACAGGATGCTTGTTTCATATCGAGAGCTTTGCCCTCGGCAACCCCTTCTTTAATGTCCAGCAGGACAATTTCATCAGCAACTTCGTTGATGGCCATCACATCTGCACAAGTTGCGCCTACATTTCCTACTCCTATAACACTTACTTTTGACATAAAATAAAATTTAATCTAAATCAACTAATAAAACTACTAAAAACCCTCTGTTCTAAAAGGATGACAAAGATACAATTTGTTTTGCATATACAGCTCTAAGTAGCGAATTTTTAGATACTTTTGAGATTTACAGGCAAGACTTTGTCAATATTAAAAAGGCTATTGTAATCGGCAATTTATTGTTTCCGCCGGGAAATACCATCCCTGAATTCTTCGTAAATTAACGAAGCCTGTATAAAAGGCCCTACCGCCTTGCAATCGTTTTCTATAATAATGGTTTCGTAAATATAGTAGTCGTATTTGCCGCTACGGTTTTGCGAACCGCCAAGTCCTGCACCGGCACAACAATCGGTGATGCTGATTGTTCCGTCCGGATTTTCTTTTACAAAACGATCCACAAACTTTTCGTACCACTCCAAGGCTGTCTCCCGGTAGGAATCATCAAAAATCCCTGTTTTCACTCCTTTGAGCAAACCATAAACAAACATGACGGAGGCAGTAGATTCCTGATAATTATCTTCTCTTTCGGGGTATTCCAGTACCTGGTACCACATACCGCTTTGCGGATCTGCGTATTTGGGAAGAACTTCGTATAGATCTTTCAGAATATCAATCAAGACCTGACGCTGTTCTTGTTGGGGTATATA
>JAAZGQ010000174.1 GCA_012511135.1 Bacteroidales bacterium
TATGAATCCCGGCCAGTTAGACGAAAAGATGAGCCTGGTACGCAACAATCCCGGATTGAAAGGAAATTGTTTCTGGCCGGCCTATGAATTGGAAAACAACGCCGGTCATATTGTGGACAGCCTGGTGATGAATTATCATTATTATCCGGCTCTGCCTCCCGTGGATTTGTTGGGAGATTTTCGAGCTCCCGAACCTGTGTATGAACTCGATTTAAGAGATGATTACAAGATTGGGAAACACCTGTCCTGGAAAAGCCTGCGTGCCCGTTCCGAAACAGAACGCCCGGCCTATTTTGTAATCTATCGTTTTTTGAAAGGCTATGAGCCCGAAAACATCGAAGACCCCAGAAATATAATCGGCATTACCCAGAACCATTATTTTGCCTTACCTTCTCATCCTTATTCCGGAGATTGGGTTTATCTGGTGACAGCTTTTAGTCGTGTGCACAGCGAAAGTGCCTCCGAAGGGATCGTTTTGCGTGTTCACTGATCAGTAAACAAGCAATCCGGTCAATCCGGCCAGCACTATAAGTAGTATGGGATGAACCTTGAACACCCAGCTGAGCATAAAGCTGAAGCCAAAAATGATCAAACTGATGTAGTCTGAAAAGTTTTCGGCGTTCATCAACAAAATAGCCGCTGAGCCTATCAGTCCTACCGTAACAGGTTTAATACCCTCAAAAGCAGCCGAGATCCATTTGTTTTGCCTAAAAGCCTGAATAAAGCGAACGATGGAATACATAACGACCAGCGAGGGCAAACTAACTGCCAGGGTAGCAAGCAGTGAACCCCAGACATTGCCAGTGACTGTATAACCAACGTAGGTGGCCATATTGATACCGATAGGGCCGGGTGTAACCTGGGAGATGGCCACCATGTCGGTAAATTCAGCATGACTGATCCACTGCTGCTTCAATACCATTTCATGCTCGATGAGCGAAAGCATGGCATAACCTCCTCCAAAATTGAAGAAGCCTATCTTTAAGTAGGTAATGAATAATTGCAGATAAATCATGACTGCTTTCTTTTTGCGATCAAAAACCATAAGATGCCACCCAGGCCACCTGACAGGATAATCCAAATGGGACTTACTCCCAGAAAGCCAACCAGGATAGCTGTGCCAATGGGAATAAACATGGTTTTAAGCGTGATATGGGCTGACTTGGCCAAACGAAAGAGTGGTGCGGCAATCAAAGCTACCACTGCTGGCCGTATTCCTTTGAAGATGCGTTCTACTACAGGATTATCCCTGAACGAAGTGAACACGGCCGCTATTAGTAAAATAATCAGAAAGGAAGGCAATACTGCTCCAAGACTGGCCATTAGCATGCCGGCTTTGCCTTTGGCCCTGTATCCGACCGATACTGCGATGTTCATTGCAATAATGCCGGGAGCACTTTGGGCCAGGGCCAGGAGCTCCAGAAATTCTTCCCGGTCAAACCAGGCTCTTTTATCGATCAGTTCCTTTTCGATAAGCGGAATCATGGCATAGCCTCCGCCAATGGTAAAGGCTCCCAGCTTGAGAAATGTAAAAAACAGATCGCTTAAGCGTGCATTTATGGTTGTTTCTTTTCTATCCATTCTCTGGCATTGACAAAGGCCTCAATCCATGGTGTCAGCTCGTCTGTTTTGTTTCTTCCGGTCGGGTAATGAGCCCATTGCCAGGGGAAGACAGCTCTTTCGAGATGAGGCATCATGGCCAGATGTCTGCCGTCGGCAGAACAAATGCCGGCTGCCGAAAACTTGGATCCGTTCGGATTAGCCGGGTAGGCATCGTAATTGTATTTGGCCACAATATGGTATTTGTCTTCGGTATAAGGTAAATCAAACTTACCTTCTCCGTGAGCTATCCATATTCCCAACTTGTTGCCGGCTAAAGAACCCAACATGACTGAATGGTTCTCGGGGATAGCCACGGATATAAATTCCGATTCAAATTTATGAGATTCGTTATGCAGCATTTTGGGTTTATCTTGGTGTTCGGGATAAATCAGGTCAAGAGCAACCATGCATTGGCAGCCATTGCAGATGCCCAGGCTCAGGGTGTCGGGGCGCGCGTAAAAAGCATCCAGGCTTTTTTTGGCGCTGGGGTTAAACAAAAAGCCTCCGGCCCAACCTTTGGCTGAGCCCAATACGTCTGAGTTGGAGAAACCACCTACAAAAACGATCATGTTAATGTCTTCGAGCGTTTCCCTGCCAGACATCAGGTCGGTCATATGGACATCTTTGACATCAAAGCCGGCCAGGTGGAGGCAATAAGCCATTTCGCGGTCGCCATTAACTCCCTTTTCGCGGATGATGGCTGCTTTTATGCCGCTGAGGCCTTTGCGATCGGGAGAAATACCGTAGTGATGAAAGCTTCCACGGAAGTCTTCGTTGAACTTGAATTCAAGTGCTTGTTTTTTGTAATTTGCGTAACGATCCAGGGCTGCTTTTTCGCCGCTTTGTTTGCGGTCGAGCAAATAGGAGGGGCGATACCAAATGTCGCGTAAGGCATCGATGTCCAGTTGCTGTTTTTCAGTTTGCAGTTGAATGTTCAGGCTGCGTTCGGGTATATAATTGCCCAGACGGCAGTAACGGATTCCGGCTTGTGTCAGGTATTCTTCGGTTTCTTCGGGATTTTTTACCTGAACAAGGACAGATGGATTCTCGGCAAAAAGCAAATGAATCAGGTCATTGTTGCTATCGTGCAGGCTGGCCAATGTGTTTAAGTCAATTTGCAGACCCCCTTTTTCGTTGGGAAAGCACATTTCGAGCAGGGCTGTTACAAGGCCTCCGGCCGAAACATCGTGTCCGGCTGTGATGAGTCCCTTTTCGAGCATACTTTGTACGGTATTGAAGGCAGCCCGAAAATAGCTGGCATTCTTCACCTGAGGCACTTCCTGGCCAAGTTTGTTCAGGCTTTGAGCCAGGGCTGAGCCACCGAGCTTAGGATGATCTGTCGTAAAGTCGATGTAATAAACCGGGTAATCGGGATTGGAAGTTATTACGGGAGTGACAATCTTGCGGATATCCGAGACTTCGGCTCCGGCCGAAATAATGACGGTGCCCGGAGAAAAGACTTTTTCCTGCCCGTATTGCTGAGTCATAGACAGCGAGTCCTTGCCGGTGGGAATGTTGATTCCCAATGCAATGGCAAAGTCGCTGGCGGCTTGTACCGCCTTATAGAGGCGGGCATCTTCGCCCGGATTTTTACAGGGCCACATCCAGTTAGCCGACAGGGAAACACCGGCGAGCTTATCGCTCAGGGCTGCCCATACAATATTGGTGAGCGCCTCCGCAATAGCAAGCACAGAGCCGGCTTCGGGATCAACCAGGGCTGCCTGGGGTGCATGGCCTATAGAGGTAGCAATACCGGCCCTGCCTCTGTAATCGAGCGCAACGGCACCCAGATCGCAAACAGGCAGTTGAATTTCGCCGGCGCATTGTTGCCGGGCTACTTTGCCGGTCACCGAGCGGTCTACTTTGTTGGTGAGCCAGTCTTTGCAGGCAACGGCTTCGAGTTGCAATACTCCCTGAATATAGTCTTGCAGTTTGGATGGATCGTAGCTCAATGCACTGAATGTTTCATCGATTGTCCGGTCGGTAATAACCGTACGCGGAGGTTTGCCGAACATGTCGTCGAGTTGCATATCGATGGGGCAATCGCCGTTTTTTTGTTTGAAAACAAAACGCATATCACCGGTGGTTTCGCCCACTACGTACATCGGGGCACGCTCGCGATCGGCAATCTCACGCATAAGAGGCAGATCTTCCTCATTAACCAGCAGGCCCATCCTTTCCTGGCTTTCGTTTCCGATAATTTCTTTGGCCGAAAGCGTAGGGTCGCCTATGGGTAATTTATCCATTTCGATAAGTCCTCCGGTTGATTCTACCAGTTCTGATAAACAGTTCAAATGTCCGCCTGCCCCGTGATCATGAATGGACACGATGGGATTACGATCGGCTTCGGCCAAGGCCCTGATGACGTTGGCTACCCTTTTTTGCATTTCGGGGTTGGCTCTCTGTACGGCGTTCAGTTCTATGGCATTGGAAAACTTGCCGGTATCTACCGACGAAACAGCTCCTCCGCCCATACCGATGCGGTAATTGTCTCCGCCCAGCACAACTATTTTTTGTCCTGTTTGGGGTATTTCTTTCAGGGCATCTGTTTTGTTGGCATAACCCACTCCGCCGGCCAGCATGATGACCTTGTCGTAGGCGTATTTTTTTTGATTTTCTTCGTGTTCAAAAGTCAGCAAAGAACCACAAATCAGAGGTTGCCCAAATTTGTTGCCGAAATCGCTGGCTCCGTTCGAGGCTTTGATCAGGATTTGTTCGGGAGTTTGATAGAGCCAGGGTCTAGCCTGGACAGCTTGTTCCCAGTTGCGGTTTTTGTCGTTGCGGGCGTAGGAAGTCATGTAAACGGCTGTTCCGGCAATCGGTAATGAAGCTTTGCCACCGCCCAGGCGGTCTCTGATTTCTCCTCCGGTTCCGGTTGATGCTCCGTTGAAAGGCTCTACGGTGGTGGGGAAGTTGTGTGTTTCGGCTTTGAGCGAAATCACCGATTCGATGTCACGGGTTTCGAAAAACCCGGCTTTGTCTCCCGCAGCGGGAGCAAATTGTTCAATGCGGGGTCCCTGATTAAATGCCACATTGTCTTTATAAGCCGAAACCAATTTATTGGGATGGGCTTCCGAAGTCTTGCGTATAAGCTTAAACAGGGAATCCTCTTTGGCTAGTCCGTCGATGACAAAAAGCCCGTTGAATATTTTATGCCTGCAATGTTCGGAGTTGACCTGTGAGAAACCGAAAACTTCGCTATCGCTCAGATGACGGCCAATTTTTTTGGACACCTTTTCCAGGTAGTCAATTTCCTCGGGGCTTAATGCCAGGCCTTCTTGTTCGTTGTAAGCAGCAATATCCTGAATATAGAGTATGGGCTCGGGTTTTTTGTGAACGCTGAATATTTCCTGATCCAGAACTTTGTAGATGCGTTGCAGCATAGGATCGTGTCCGGCCCGGGCAGCTGAAACAGGAATAAATTCTTCGATGCGGACAATACCTTTAAGGCCAAGATTCATGGCCATTTCTACGGCATTGGTACTCCAGGGAGTAATCATCTCACGCCTGGGTCCGATAAAAATACCTTCGATTTGTGGCAAATTCAGGTATTGAGCCTGGTTAAACAACCAGATCAGCTTATGGCTTTCCTCTTGGGAAAAATTACGGTCGGCTTGCACAGCGAGCACATTTCCGGCAGGGTTTTTAAAGAAATGAATCATAAGGGA
>JAAZGQ010000012.1 GCA_012511135.1 Bacteroidales bacterium
CCCAAACACAGCGGATCGGGCATTTTGCTCTTGCAGGCCTTTGACTGGCAATTCTCGTACAATCTGCTGTATTTGGGAATTCGTTATTCGGGTTTTGAAAATTATGCCCTGAATCGCATGCCGGCCTATACCGATCATGGAATCTCGCTCAACAAGTCTTTCTGTTTTGCTAAGACAAAAATGACAGTGGGGGCTGAAGTTTTAAATTTAACAGGAAAACAATATGAGATTATCCGAAATTATCCAATGCCCAGACGATCGTTCAGGGCAATGGTTTTTTTTAACTGGTAAATAGAGTTTTCTGTCTGCTGCTTTGCCAGCTGCTGTTGCTGTTGCGAGGCTTGGTATTTGCTGTCTGTTTCTTCTGGCCTCCGGCTTGTTTACCTCCTGTGAACTGGAAGATCAGCCCGAAGCTTCGGGAGATTTGCCGGGCCTGACCGAAGCGGGTTGCCAGGGGCTTTGGATTTTGTCCGAAGGCTTGATGAATTTAAACAATTCCAGCCTGGCTTATTATTCTTTTGAACAAAAGACGCTCGAAAAAACTAAGTTCAGAGCCTCGAACAAAAGAGGTTTGGGCGATACAGGCAACGATCTGAAGGCCTACGGCTCCAAACTTTATGTAGTCGTTACAGTTTCCTCTCAACTTGAAGTACTTGATCTTCACAGCGGATTGTCCATTAAACGCATTCCTTTGTTTGACGAAAATCAACGGGCCAGGCAGCCACGTTATATAGATTTCCTGGACGGTAAAGCTTATGTTTGTTCTTTTGACGGCAGCCTGGCCAGAATTGATACCGCCAGTCTCGAAGTGGAAGCTTATGTGGATTGCGGACGAAATCCGGACGGAATCTGTATAGCGAACAATAAAATTTATGTGGCCAATTCCGGAGGTCTGGATAATCCCAATTTTGACAACAGTATTTCTGTGGTCGATCCGCTCAGTTTCAAAGAAATCAAAAGAATTGAATCCGGACTTAATCCTTACCGCATGCAGGTGGACAGTCAGGGTGATATTTATGTGGTAATCAGAGGCAATCTATCCGATCAGTCTTTTAGCCTGAGCCGTATAGACAGTCGCCTGGATTCGGTAGTGCAGGTCTTTCCTGATATCCCGGCCTGGAATCTGACCATACACAAGGATACCGCCTATATTTACAATTATTCTGAACAAAGCGGGCAAAACTGGATCATGGTTTTTGATTGCCTGAATGAAGAACTGGTTTCAGATCAATTCATTCAAGATGAAACTTTGCTTAGCAAATCTTATGCCATTGATGTAAATCCTTATACCGGGGATGTGTATATTTGTGATGCCCACGATTATACTCTTTGGGGCGATTGTTTGTGTTTTTCTAAAGACGGAAAACTCAAATTTCGATTTAAGAGCGTAGGCTTGAATCCCAACAGTCTGGTTTTTGTCAAATAAAGCCTTGTCTGCTGTTTCGCTCAAAAAAGAATCGCTATTTTTGCTGTCGGACTTCGCACCCTGAACAAGTTGTTATGGAAGAAAGTATTGAATTAAGGCTGGCCCGTTTGTGTAAGCAATGTTTTGGTCTGGAAATGCTAAAGTTACAGGAAATTCCGGCCTGCGGATCAGATCGTAAATATTACCGCCTGTTTATGCCGGCTCCGGCCCCAAAAACTATTATTGGAGCCTGGAATACCGATCTCAGGGAAAATGAAGCTTTTGTCTCCTTTGCGCAATCATTTTTCAGTGCAGGACTGGCTGTTCCTGAAATTTATGCGATTGCTCCGGAAGGGGATGTTTATTTACAGCAGGATTTGGGCGATCAAACATTGTTCTCTCTTTTGAGTGCTGAGTGGTTTCCTGTTAAAGACAAACCAGCTGCCTGCTTTCCGCAAAGGCTTACCAGCTTGTATAAAAAGAGCCTTAGCCAATTGCTGGATATGCAAGTGGCCGGAAAAAACTGCATCGATTATTCTAAATCTACCCCCAGCGCTTCTTTTCACAAAGACGCCATGCATTGGGATCTGAATTATTTTAAGTATTTCTTTTTGCGTCTGCTTAGAATTCCTTTTGATGAACAGGCACTGGAGAATGATTTTCGCAGCCTGGTCGATTTTTTGCAGACGGCTCCTTCGGATTACTTTTTATTCCGCGATTTCCAGTCGGCCAACATCATGATCTTGGAGAACGAGCCCTATTTTATAGACTTTCAGGGCGGACGCAGGGGTTTGTTGCACTATGATCCGGCCTCGCTCTTGTACGATGCCAAGTCGTATTTACCCAAGAATATACGGATAGAATTGCTGGAGTATTATGTCAGTTTGCTCGAGTCAAAAACCGATTACCCGGCAGAGGATTTTCTCCGTTTTTTTAAAGCTGCTGTTGTATTGCGTCTTATGCAGGCTCTGGCTGCTTTTGGTTTCAGGGGGGTAGTAGAAAAGAAGCCAGGTTTCAGAGAAAGTATTCCTCCGGCCCTGGATTTGATCAAAGAGCTAATGCAAGACTGGGATCTTCCCCTCACTTTGCCTGAAATCCGTGACTGTTTTGTCCGTATGCTTGCTATGACTGAGCTCCGCTCTTTCCAATAAG
>JAAZGQ010000175.1 GCA_012511135.1 Bacteroidales bacterium
ATATGCTGTGCCTTCCTGATTACTTGCGTAAGCTCTTACATAATAAGTCGTTTCAGCTTTCAGGCCGCTGATTAAACTGCTGAAATTTCCTGCTCCGGCTCCCTGATTGTCGTGATCATCCAGTATATCCGGCTGGGGATCAGTGCTCCAGCACACGCCTTTGGCTGTTACGGCCGATTTGCCTTCGAAAGCGATAGCTCCACCCGTAATGGCGGTGTTTTTTGTAATATTGCTTACGGAATAGGTGCTAAGTTCCGGTAATAAGCAGACTTTTACGATGATTTCATCGGGCTCAGAATTCTCTGAGCCATTGTTTACTACCAAACTGAACAGCAGTTCGGTGTTGTTTGTAAATTCGGGAGCAACAAAGCTGGGATTGGCTGTTTCATCAGAACTGAGGACAATGCCTTCCGGAGCAGTCCATTTATAAGTAATAGTTTTGCCCATAGGGTCGTATGATGCAGAAGCATTTAATGTCACCAATTCGCCGGGTTTTACAAATACATTTTGCCCGGCTTTCGCTACGGGTTGTCCGTCCAGGCCCAGGAAGGCGACGGATTTATTTCTGATGCTGTTTATCGGAAGAGCTGTGTCGTAAATATTGAATTCATGCAAAGAACCCAGCCAGCTGGGATCGTTTACGTAGCCTCCCTTGCACAAGAATGCCAGATTGTTACTCAGACTGTCTATCAAATTATGTGCAGCCAGGGGGGTACTGCCAACCAGTTGTCCGTCAATGTATAAACTTATGCTTTCTTTGTCGAGAATACTTACTATATGATGCTTTTGTCCGTCTTCGAGTTCCGGTCCGTTGATGCCGGTTTCGGCATTATAGGGCTCAACTTCGTTGCCGCAGGTAATGGCCGTCCTGCTGTGATCGTCGCCCCGGGCCAAAGAAATAAAGTAGCCGTTGGAGCCGGCATTGTTGGTGGAATTGCCGAAATAGGAAAGCATGGTAAATCCCTGATTCAAGCCCTGGCTTACGGTAACGCAAGCTTCCAGCGTAACAGCTTCGAAAGTGTTTATAGCAATAGACTGAGCCGGTAATTCTATATAATCTCCATTGGTTTGGGCAGTATAAATTCCATTTTCAATACTGCCCCCGTTTAGGATGCCGTCAGCATTCCCTACGAGGTCTTTTGCTGTTCCGTCTTCAAAAGTATATTGATGTCGGAGTTGATAGTCGGTCTGAACTTTAGTCCTTTCGTGGTCAAGAACTTGAGCTGTTGAAGCAAAGCCAGCTGAGAGAGTATTCAAAAAGAAAAGAACAAAAACGAGGCAACAATTAAAACTGATTCTCATGATCTCTTGTTCAAAGAGTGTGTATTAGTGGTTAGTAGAAGGTAAAAAATGCAGATATATAAGAAAAGGGAGAAATAGTAGTAAAACTGCTCGTTTTTTTGCGATAATCTACAGAAAAAGAACTTAAAGAAAAAGACACCCACAAAATCAATTGTGAGTGTCTTATTTTCAATGTGTGGGCCCAACTGGGCTTGAACCAGTGACCCCCTGATTATGAGTCAGGTGCTACTAACCAACTGAGCTATGGGCCCGCTTTGGAGTTGTCTCCGGAAAGCGGCTTCAATATTACTGCTTTTTAATGAAATTGCCAAGGCCAAAACACAATTTTTCTTTTGGATTTTGCTAAGTCATCTCTTATCTTTGTACACCTTCCGGAGAAACATTCCGGCAAGGCCCGGGGCTTAGGCAAAGCTGAACCCTCTATATTAGAAGTATTGTATTATGACGGAAAAAGAGAACTCACATATTTTAATGACCATCTGGGGCCTCTCCTACAGTCGAATGAAATCCGGGGCTTACATCCTGATTTTGGCTGAGGCTGCCGGTGACCGGCGATTACCGATAATAATCGGTTCCGGCGAAGCTCAGGCCATTTCGTTTTCGTTGGAGAAAAAAACACCACCCAGACCTCTTACCCACGATCTTATGGCGTCCATGTGTCAGGCCTTTGGTATGGAACTCAAAGAAGTATTTATATCGGATTGCGTGGAAGATGTTTTTTATGCAGAGCTTTATTTTTATCACAAGGGTGAGTATATTACCCTGGGGGCCAGGACCTCTGATGCCGTGGCTTTGGCGCTGCGAGTAGGGGCTCCTATTTACACTACCGAAAATGTCTTGCGCAAGCGGGGTATGGTTTTCGAAGAAACCGAACAGGGCAGCGGGCAGCGTATGATTGTAAAAAAAATTCGTGACGAGGAAACCTGGGAAGATGCCACCGACGACGAATTGCAGGAAGCACTCCAAAAAGCTGTAGAGCAGGAAGAATATGAGCAGGCATCCATGATACGGGACGAATTAAAAAAACGCAAAGAAGCCAAGTCCTGATTTTATGCCAGTATTCTATACCCCCGATATTGCAAGCCGGGCTTGCCTTCCCCCCGGGGAATCTGCCCATTGTGTCAAAGTCCTGCGGCTAAAAGAAGGCGACGAAATTCGCCTGGCCGACGGCAAAGGCAATTTTTACGATGCTCGTATCAGCAGGGCAGATTTCAGGCAATGCGATGTTGAAATTTTGGAAGTCCTGCCTCAGGCTTCCGATTCCATAGGCCTGCATTTAGCCATAGCTCCTACCAAGAACGCTGACCGCATGGAATGGCTGGCCGAGAAGCTGACTGAACTAGGCCTTGACAGTCTGAGCTTTGTATGCAGTTCCCATTCCGAGCGTAAACAGCTCAAGACCGACCGCATCTCTAAGATAGCCGTGGCTGCCATGAAACAGTCCGAGCGATCTCTCCTGCCCGAAATCCGGGACATGGTAGATTTTAAAGAATTGCTAAGCCGGGATTTTGAGGGACAAAAATTTATAGCACACTGCTGGCCCGAAGAGGAAAAACCATTTATCAAAGAAGTTTACCGGCCCGGCAGGCCTGTTCTGATACTGATCGGGCCCGAAGGAGATTTTAGTCGCGAGGAGGTGGCGATGGCCAAATCTCTGGGTTTCAAACCCATTTCTCTGGGTGCTATTCGCCTGCGCACCGAAACAGCAGCCTTCTTTGTGGCCACTGCCATCCGCTTGGCCAATATGTGAAATGAAAGTTGCAAAAATAGTCGGAATCTGTTCACCTTATAAATCTGTAAAATAATTAATAATCAGTATACTATGAACCACATTGAACGTTTCTACGCCACCATACGACATCAAAAAGTTGATTATCCCGCTTCCTGGCTGGGTATACCTGACAAAGCGGCATTACCTGCCCTGTACCAATATTTTGGCGTGGACAACATGATAGCCCTCAAAGCCAAAATCAACGACGATATTTTTCCTGTGGAGATGCCTTATCATTCGCCCACAAGCAATGCGATCTATGCGGCTTTCGATTTTGCCAAAAAAAAACACGGTCTGCCCGACGAACGTAGCCTGACGGCTCCGGGTTTTTTCGAAGATTACAGCGATCCGGCCGATGTGGACAAATTTGACTGGCCCGATCCCGAAAAATACATCGATCCCGCCCTTTGCCGCAAAGTAGTGGACGAGGTGCCCGAGGGCTATGCCGTGATGGGTGTGGTGTGGTCGGCC
>JAAZGQ010000176.1 GCA_012511135.1 Bacteroidales bacterium
ATCAAAGATGTGGCTGAATTGGTAGTGGAAAACCTTCGATAGAAGTCATTTGCTTGTGCTTCCTTGGCTTGCGCTTCCTTGGCTAGTGCTCCCCGGATTGCCTGAAGCGATTTGTGGAGGCAGCTTTCAGGCGGCTAGACCAGCTTTTGTTCTATCGCCATTCTTACGAGTGTAGCCGTATTTTTAGCTCCCAGTTTGAAGAGTAGATTTTTTCGGTAACCTTTGATGGTTTCCGGGCTCAGGAAAATAGCCCCGGCAATTTCGGGATTGGTATAGCCTTCTACAATCAGGCGCAGGAGTTCGCGCTCTCTGGGAGTGAGCCATAGATCTGCCTTTTCCTTTTTTTTAAGAATTATATCAACTTCGTGGCAAAGAAAGTTTTCGCCGGCTGCCACGGTCTGAATGCCGGCCATCATTTCTTCGGCCATGACATTTTTGAGCACATAACCACGGGCTCCGTTTTCGAGCATGCGCCTCACCATAGAGTATTCTCCGTAGCTGGTCAGAGCCAGTATTTTGAGCTCCGGATAACGGCTTACAAGTTCTTTACACAAATCTACTCCGTTGGCGTCGGGCAGGTTGATGTCCAGCAAGAGCACATCGGGGAGTTGTCCGGGCAGTATTTTATGACAACCCGCAGCGTCGTGAGCTACCGCTGCCACCCGGGCTATACCCGATTCATTGATCAATTTACTGAGGCCTTCGACCAACATCTTGTGGTCGTCAACAATATAAACCTGTATCATTGTTCTGAATTCAGTTGAAACTCTATATGGATTTCGGTACCGGCAGCGGGAGAGGAGTAAAGGTTCATTTTACCCTGAAACGACAAAACTCTGTTGTTTATGTTGTTGAGCCCCATCCCCTTTGGAGTGTTGTGCACATCAAAACCTTTGCCGTCATCCTGCACTGTCAGCGAGATGCGGTCGTATTCCTGGATGATTTGCAGGTTGATGTGCTCGGCTTGGGCATGGCGCAGGGCGTTGTTGGCCAATTCCTGGGCACAGCGGTAAATCAGAATCTCCAGATTGCTGTCTATGCGTTGTTCGTTGCCGAAATAATGAAATTGCAGTTTGGGATGATCACCGACAAAATCGTTCAAGGCAGTTTTCAAGCCGTAACGCAGCAATGACTCCGGCATCATGTGGTGAGCCACCCGGCGCAATTCCCTGATGGAATCGTCCAGCAGGCTGATGGCCTTGTCAAATTGTTTTACATCCTGCTGTTCTATGTAAGCCCCCGTTTTCATATCGTTTAAATTGAGTTTTACTACCGATAACATGCCACCCAGACCGTCGTGCAAATCCCTGGCCAGGCGGCTGCGCTCAGCTGTTTCGCCCTCCAGGGTTGCCTGTACGGCAACAAGCTGTTTTTCTTGCTGCAGGCGTTTTACTTCCTGTTCGGCCAGGCTTTTCTGGTTTTTAATGAGTCGATGCCTGAACATAAGCAGAATCAGGGCCAGGAAAAGTATCAGCGTCAAAGCTGCACTAAGCCAAAGGCTTAGTTTTTTTTCTTTTTCCAGTGCCTGGATTTTTATAGCCTTCTTTTCGCTTTCGTATTTGACTTCCATCTCGACCAAAGCTTCCTGGATGGATTCATTCAAAAGCTCATTACTCAGGGAGTCCAGATCATGCTCGTAGAAATTGACTGCCTCATAGTCGTTTCTTGCATAAGCAAGGTCTACCAGCGCAGCAAGACAATGTTTTTCTTCGTGGCGCATGTTTTTTTCCTGCATCAGAATGAGTGATTCATTGAAATATGTCCCGGCTCGTTCAAATTCGTTCTTACGCAGGGCACAATAGCCCAGCCTGAGCGAAGCGTTGTTTATGTTCTTGACCAGATAAAGTTCTTTGGCTAAGTCCAGAGCCTGCAGGCTGTAGCTTTCGGCATCCTCGTAGTGCCCTGTTTGGTAGAGGCAATCGGCTAAATTAATCAATGTGGAAACTTCACTGTTACGTACTTGCAGGTCCCTGAAAACTGGCAAGACACGGTAAAACCCCTCTAAGGCCAGTTCGTATCTGGGGGGCTTTTGATTCATATAACAATTGGAAAGGTTCATCAAAGCGTTGGCGTAATTGTAACTTTGGGGCTTATCGCCAAAAAAGGCCACGGCTTTTTCCCCGTAACTTACCGCTTTGTCGTATTGCTTCATGTACCAGTACAAACACATGAGCAATACATTGAAACGGGCTTCCAGCACCAAATCGCCGGATTTTTCGACATAGGGCAAAGCCCGGATAAAATGTTCGGCTGCCAGCTGATAATCTCCTTTATACGTCAGGGTAGTGGCCATATTACCCAAAATAGTGGCTGTTCTTCTGGGATTATCTTCCTGTAAGGCCATATCCAGCACTTGTTGGTTTACCAGCAAAGCCGAATCGTATTGTCCTTCACTGTTGAGAATATAAAAATAGTCGGCTGCGTAAATGTAATGTCCTCGTTGATAGCCAATCTTTTTACTCAGGGCCAGAGCCTCATTGTAATAGCTTTTGGCTTTTTGAGGATGAACTTTTTCGATTTCTTCTCCAATATCAAATAAAAGCCATACTTTGTTGCTGTCGTTTTTGGCCTGGGGTAAAATATTCAGCAGACTGTCGAGAGTCGGATTGCTTTGAGCCCGGCTATACTGAACTGTTGTTACGAAAATGAGCAGAACCAGCATATGAAAACAAAACCCTGGGTGTTTTTGAGGCATATAGATTTTTTTTACAAAAAAACAGAATTAATATGGGAAAACCTACCCCCAAAGGGGTGTATTTTGAGCGAAGTTGAAACAGTGAACATAAAATAAAAAGCACTATTAATGAGTGCATAGCATAAAAAAAATTATATTTGATGCTCAATTCTTGAACATCTGTTCGGAATGGCTTTAAAAAAGGAATTAATAACAAAATTCGGCGCGTTAATTGTATTGACTACTATAGTTTTGTGGTTTATTGCCTACTCAAAACATAAACGTGCAACTAGGAATAGTAGAAAAATCCAACCATTTGTATTATGAATGATTTCTTTACACAACTCACAAAAAGACAAATTTTATTGCCGGACAAAGTACATAACGTGCTGAGCTCCTGCAAATCTTTCCGGGTCTTTGACAGCGTTGAGCAGTTGAGTATTGCTGCAGTAGGCGGAGAGCAGCAAAGTTGTTATGAGGTTGCTTACGATATTCCGGGCAAAGGTCTGGTTTCGGAAGCGGTGGTACACAAAGTAAAAAACGGCATCTCGGTCAATTATACCGAAGCCTATATGCGTCGCCGTGACCCGGATACCATGGCCATAGCCGACAACTTGCCCAGCGACAAAGAACGTTTCGAAGATAAGTATGCTTATCCTTTTGTAAAATTGCAGGAGGAGACCTTGACCTGGCTCAAAGAGCAAGACCTGGCTGTGTTTTTTTATTTTGCAGGTCAGGGCAAGATCGGTTCCGGAGGTATTGCCATTGCTCCGGCCAATGCCGGCTTTTTTGCCATGGGCCTGGCCATGTTGCAACGCATAGTGCCTTTGGCTGAACTGGAAGAAGGTTTTCAGATCGAATCGGCTATCTATGTAGCTCCCACTTTCAGGCATACCCATTTCAAAGGAAAACAAGTGGTTGTGCATCAGCGTTCCGAACATTTGCACGAAATATTTTCATACAATCTCTATCCCGGCCCCAGTGCCAAAAAAGGCTTATACGGCGCTTTGCTTACCAAGGGCGAAAACGAAGGCTGGATAACGGCCCATTGTTCTACCGTACAAGTAGTGAGCCCCTACGACAACATTACCACCTTTATGCACGAAGGTGCCAGCGGAGGCGGTAAAAGTGAAATGCACCAGCACATTGTGCGCGAAGCAGACGGGCAGGTTTTGTTGGGTCAAAACATTTTGACGGGCGAAAAACGATTAATCAATTTTCCACTTTTTTGTACCTTCAACCCCGTAACAGACGACATGGCGCTCTGCCATCCTTCTATACAGCAAAACAACGGTAAACTCAGAGTGCTGGATGCCGAGAATGCCTGGTTTATACGGGTGGACAGCATCAACCATTACGGCGATGATCCTTTTTTGGAAAAGCTTACCATCAAACCCCAAAAGCCTTTGTTGTTTTTGAATATTGAAACACATCCGCATTGCACGGCTCTGGTTTGGGATCATACCGAAGATACTCCCGGCAAGAAATGCCCCAATCCACGGGTAATAGTGCCCAGAGAGATAGTGCCCAACATTGTCAGCCAGCCGGTAACGGTTGATATTCGTAGTTTTGGCGTCCGAACTCCGCCATGTACAAAAGAAAATCCAAGCTACGGTATTTTGGGTTTATTCCATTTATTACCACCGGCATTGGCCTGGTTGTGGCGCCTGGTATCGCCCCGGGGCTATGCGAACCCCAGCATCGTAAGCGAAGGCGGTATGGGCAGCGAAGGAGTAGGTTCGTACTGGCCTTTTGCTACCGGTAAAAAAGTAATTCACGCCAACCTGCTGCTTGAGCAAATTCTCCAAACTCCCCGCACTCGTTATACGCTGGTGCCCAATCAGCACATAGGAGCCTGGAAAGTGGGTTTCAAACCTCAGTTACTTATGCGAGAATATCTTACCCGCAGAGGAAATATGCTTTTGCGCCACGATCAGTATAAACCAGCGCCCTGTCCCTTGCTGGGCTATGAGCTGAATTATCTTAGCCTCGAAGGCACCAAGATTCCTTCACGCTTTTTACAAGTACATAAACAAACCGAAGTCGGGATTGAAGGATACGAAGCTGGTGCAAAAATATTGTACGACATCTTTATCAAAGAATTACAGCAATTCCTGCAGCCTGAACTGAACGAATTGGGCAGAAAGATTATTGAAGCCTGCATCTCGGGAGCTTCTCTGGATGAGTATCTCGATCTGATTCCTATGGAACATCCTTACTCTAACACTAAAAGCGAATAATAAACAAGAAACGATAAACAATAAACAATAAACGATAAACGATAAATGTATTATGCCCAAAACACATAAAATTACAGCCAATTGGCTCCAAAACATGGCTTTCGAAACAAAGATCAATTCACATCGTTTAATAATGGATGCAAGCAGTGATTTTGGCGGTCAGGATCTGGGCCCCAGCCCTAAACCTTTTATGTTGGTAGCACTGGCCGGCTGCACCGGTATGGATGTGGTAAGTTTGCTCAAAAAGATGCGTGTTGATTTCGATTCTTTCTCGATTGAGGTAGAGGGAGAACTCAGCGAAGACAGCCCCTCCCGCTACACCAAAATGCACGTTATTTATATTTTCAAAGGTCGCGAATTGCCCATGAACAAATTGGAAAAGGCCGTAAAAATGTCCGAAGATCAATTGTGCGGGGTGGGGGCGGTGTACCGTAAATGTATGGAAATCAGTTCCGAGATTCGTATATTAAGTTAATTGGTTAAGTGTGGATTCCGCTGGCAGGTCTTTTGCCGATGGTGTTAGACACAAATATGAGTTATGTTTGTGCATTATTCTCAGACCTTATTTGGACCTACTGCTATGAAAAAACTCTTGTATTTTCTGCTCTTCTCTATTGCACTCTTTAGTTGCGATAAGGATTATGTTCGCATAGAGAAAATTCGTATCCGGGGTAAAATCAGCACCGGGGCAATGAATGCTCCGGCTATGACTACCAGGGCTCCTGAAGCGGGATACAGCCTGGCAGATGCAGCCAAAGTGCTGATTTTCTATGGTAACGAATACGATATGGTCGACATCAAAAACGACGGAAGCTTTAGCGGTCGAGCTCCCCTGGGTTCTGCTTCCTGTCTGGTCTTTCTGACCTCCGACAATCAATTTGTTGGGAACTTGTTCGCCGGAGGCTGTCATTTGTTGCCTTTGGTGGCTATGGACAAAAATGTGACGAGCATTGATTTGTCCACACTTAGTTTATCGGGTAGCAGGGTAATACCTGCAAACGATCCTATTGGCACTACCATCATGCTTACTGACAAGGAACTGGCTTTTCTTACACAGGTCGACAAATATTACGA
>JAAZGQ010000177.1 GCA_012511135.1 Bacteroidales bacterium
ATAGTTTTGTTTTTATAGTAATGCTGCAAAATCAGCCTTGAGGTGTAAGAGCGATAAGGCAAAGCATCCTGATGATACCAGAAGAGCGCAAAAGCATGTCTCTCGGCACATTCCAGAAAGCCGCTTACCAAAGCTTCCTGACATGTTTCGCCGGCTGCTGTCCCGGTAGAAGTTGTTCCTACCATATAGTTGTGCGGACTGTTTATTTTGCTGTAATAGGGCATGTAGATACTAAAGGCAGGCATCAGGCAGGATTCTCCCGAAATATAATCGCGGCATTCCGTCCATTCGATAAGATCGTTCTCTCCCAGAGGATACACATTCAAGTCCCGGAGCCTTTCGTATTGTTCATCGGAATAATAACGAAAGTATTCCGGTGCTAATACAGGCTCGCATTTTGAAAGCTCCGAATAAGTATCCACTTTAAAATCTTCCGAAGCATAACAAGCGCAGGCATAACGTTCCAAAAACTCGCCCAGGGCACCCCGTTTACTCTGTTCTTCGTCAAAAGCAATAGAGCTGCCCTGGATCTCCTTGCGTCTGCAATTCATCCAGTCCAGATTTTTGCCTGATACCACGGTTTGCACCAGGCCGGCCGGCATGAAACGGCGGTTGGGAATCCTGAGCAAGGCCTCACTGATCAGGCCAGCGGAAGTATGGCAGATGGTTTTCATTATCAGGCATTGAAGGGACTATAGACCGAACTTTTGAACAAAGGCGAAGCCGGATCCTTAAGGATTTGTGTTTCTTCTGTTTTGTATTGCAGGAAGTCTATAGTATAGGATTTCCCCATCAGATGGCTTGACAATTTACCTTTAAAAGTCCAGAATCGCTCCAGTTCGTTCATTATTAGTTGCATACCGGAAGAATAATGAGCAAAAGAGCGAATGTCTACATTATGGCAACGTTGTTTTTCTTCGGACAGTATGAATTCCGAATACAGAGCGAGGCTGGACAAATTAACAGCCTTGCGTTTCATGTAGCAGCTAAGCGAGGGAGTATTCATCGCAGGCACAACCAAAGGCCCCAAAGTAAGAGTGCTGGGCGAGAACTCAACATACAGAATGGGTATCATGCTTTTATAACTCCGATAAGAAAGTTCCTGCAGTAAGGAATAGTGATCAAAAACAGGACTAATGGCCAAAATCAGATGCAAACCCTGAACAGTTTTATTTTCGTATACAGGATCAAAGCTAAGCTCAAACTGCTCTGTTTTAAGGTCAGCATTTAAATGAGCAAAAACATCGTTGTTGCCGTAGAAACCAATCTTTTTAGTTTGTTTTTTTCGTTCGTTTTCTCTGTATATCAGATTGTTGCTCAATAAGAATTTTACAATCTCAGAAAACTCTGTTTTGCTGATGTATTCCGATTGAAAATTTTCGAGAGAGGCGGTAGTACGAAGGTGCTTCAAGACCTCAATTATTTTATGGTTTGCATTGCTTTGGATTTTTATCAGATTTCCGTCGGAACGTTTGCAGTAAATGGCATCTTTGCATTCCCAGATGTCCATGTTTTGTATTTTGATTTTCATGGTATTTAGAATTTTGGCTGTTTAGGAGAGACGCTACCAGGTTTATGTCCCGAGCGTCTCTCCATGTACGTAGTCCGAATCAAAAACAGTTAATGGTTAAAACTTAGATTCCTTTACTTGTGCTGAGAGCGTCACCCAGATCGCCGGGCGAGCTTACTGTAGAAGTGCCGCCACTGCCTTCGCCTGTGCCAAAGCAGCAGGAGCAGCAACAGGTGCAGCAACACATTCCGGGAAGGTTGCGTTCGGTTAACATCAGAGGAGCGGAACGATCTTCCACTACCTTCATGGTCATTTCAAGTGTTTTCATGATGTGTAGAATTATATAACAGAGCCTACTCTTTATTGGCTTTTCGGCAATCGCCAGGATTAATCCGATGCAAAATAAAAGTAAATAAAACATTAATCAAAACCAAACACGGAGATTAACACAATAAAAACACAGATTTAACATTAAACCTTAAGGCATAAAAAAACCGGAGTGTAAGACTCCGGTTAATATACTAACAGATAATAAATTATGCGACCAGTGTTGTCAGGATTTCCGTTAGGCCCTGAGGATCGGGAGCATAATAATCTGCACCGATTTGTTTGCAAAATTCATTGTTTACCGGAGCTCCTCCCACGAATGTTTTGGTTTGAGGCGAAGCCTGTTTGATGGCTTTATTAATTTCCTCCATGCTTACCATGGTGGTCGTCAATAAGGCGGACATGCCAACAAATGCACCGGGATGTGCTTCGATGGCCGAAATGAATTTCTCGGCCGGCACATCAACGCCCAGATCGATTACTTCGAATCCGCTGCCTTCGACCATCATGCTCACTAAATTTTTACCGATATCGTGTAAGTCCCCTTTGACAGTACCTATGATAAATTTGCCTTTTCGTTTCACTGCTCCGGAACTAAAAAAAGGCTTCAGGTGATTCATGGCTGTGCTCATAGCTCTGGCAGACATCAGCACCTGAGGAACGAATACCTTATTATCCCTGAATTTCACCCCGATTTTTCCCATACCTACGATCAATCCTTTGGTCAGGATATCGTTGGGAGC
>JAAZGQ010000178.1 GCA_012511135.1 Bacteroidales bacterium
CGTTCATGTTCGCACACATGCCAAAGCTGTACCAGAAGAAAAAGAGCGTGCCGATAACGAACTCGGAACAGGCTCAGCCGGATCACTTACCGACTCAGCCCCCATCAAACTGGATTTTTACAGTCATGTGAATCCGGTAAGCCGCTATACAGAATGGTATATATACACCACTCCCGGCTCAAGGGAGGAATACCTGCGCCGCACCGAAACCGACATCAATAACACCTTTAATCAGGCCGGCAGTTTTGAAGTTAAATTAATAGCCAGCAATAGCGTTTGCAAAGATTCAGCAATTTTCACTATCCGGGTTACGGAGTCTTCGCTGGATTGTCCCAATTTTTTCAGTCCCCGTTCTACTCCGGGTGACAACGACGAATTCAAGGTGGCTTACCAGTCTCTGATTAAATTTCAGGGGCGCATTCTGAACCGCTGGGGCAATGTGCTGTTTGAATGGACAGATCCTTCCCTGGGTTGGGATGGTACTTACAAAGGTAAAGCAGTATCTCCCGGCGTGTATTTTTACATCATCAGTGCTACCGGATCGGATGGTATAGAATACCGGAAAAAAGGAGACATAAATTTATTGGAATAATGAGATTGATCAAGTATTTTATAAGCATAGTTTTTTTATTACAAACAAGCCTGTTTTCGATAGCTCAAAGCATTTTGCCCCAGGCTATGATACATCCCATAGACCTTCCTCTCAGAACCGAGTTCTGCGGTGAACGCATAGACCTGAAGCGCTGGGATCTGAGGGAACGTTTTGACAGAGAGCTGTTGGCGATGAATTACATGCATTCCTCATCCATTCAGCTTATCAAAAAAGCCAACCGGATTTTCCCCCTCATTGAGCCGATACTCAAAGCCAATAATATTCCTGATGATATCAAATACCTGGCATGCATCGAAAGTAATCTCAATCCCCGAGCCTTGTCACCGGCAGGAGCAGCCGGCCTCTGGCAATTCATGCCCGAAACAGCCCGTGAATACGGCCTTCAGGTTGATGATCAGGTGGACGAGCGTTATCACATCGAAAAGGCCACTGTGGCTGCCTGTAAGTACCTTAACGATGCCTACCGGAGATTTGGCAACTGGAGCACGGTAGCTGCTGCCTACAATGCCGGAATGAGCCGTATAGCAAACGAATTGAAGAGGCAGGGAGTTGACAATGCCCTGGATTTATTTTTAAATGAAGAAACTTCACGTTATGTATTCCGTGTTATGGCCGCCAAAGATTTTATGGAAAATCCGGCCAAGTATGGTTTTGTATTTTCAGCAGAATATTTGTACATGCCCCTGCAATATAATTACGTCAGTATACACAAATCCATAGGCGACTGGGTGGAGTTTGCCAAAGAACATGGCTTAACATACCTGCAATTCAAAGAGGCCAATCCCTGGCTGCGAGATCGTAAATTAAACAATCCAAGAGGAAAAACTTACAACATTGCCATTCCCATGGAATCTTCTCAGTATTTTGATGTCAAGAATCTCTATATTCATCAAAAGAACTGGGTCAAAAACAAGTAATCGCTTTACAAAGCAAAATGAGCAAGGCATCAAAAGGTCATATTTGTGTATATGGAGCGCGGGAACACAATCTTAAAAACATTGATGTAAAGATTCCCCGCAACAGCCTGACCGTGATTACCGGGCTGAGTGGGAGCGGTAAATCATCACTGGCTTTTGATACTATTTTTGCCGAAGGGCAACGCCGCTATATTGAGACTTTTTCGGCCTATGCCCGTAACTTCCTTGGTAACCGCGAACGACCCGACGTAGACAAGATAACCGGACTGAGCCCGGTCATTTCCATAGAACAAAAAACCACCAACAAAAATCCCCGTTCCACCGTAGGTACTCAGACAGAAATTTACGATTACCTCCGTTTGCTATACGCCAGAGCAGGAGAGGCTTATTCCTACCTGAGCGGTGAAAAGATGGTTAAATACACCGAAGAACAAGTGCTGGAGCTGATTTTGGAAAAGTACGACAACAAAGCCATTTATTTGTTGGCTCCTGCAGTGCGTTCCCGCAAAGGCCATTACAAGGAATTGTTTGAATCACTGCGAAAGAAAGGCTATTTAAATGTACGTGTTGACGGAGATTTTCAGGAAATTATCCCCGGTATGAAACTGGACCGTTACAAGAATCACGACGTTGAGGTGCTCATAGACAAGCTGATCGTTTCTGCAAACGATAGCAGCCGACTCAAAAAAAGCCTGCAGGTCGCATTCAAACAAGGCAATGGACTGATTATGATTTTTGACAAAAGTCAACAAGAGCTCAGGCATTACAGCAGTCAACTGATGTGTCCGGTAACCGGTTTGTCATACAGCGAGCCCGCTCCTCATTCTTTTTCGTTCAATTCTCCCCAGGGAGCCTGTCCGCGTTGTAAGGGTCTGGGATTTATCAATCAGGTCGACTTCAACAAAATAATACCCGACGACAGCAAGTCCATCTACGAAGGAGGTATCGTAGCCCTTGGAAAATACCGAAACAGCATGTTGTTTTGGCAAATCGAAGCTTTGGGCAAAAAACACGGATTTCAGCTCAAAACAGCCATCAGGGATATTTCCTCCGAAGCAATGGAAGAGATTCTGAATGGTTGCGAAGAAATACTGCCCATCAAAAACACCTCTCTGGGTCTGTATAATTACAATGTGCATTACGAAGGTGTTATTAAATACATACAGCTGCAACACGACGACGACAGCCCTTCTGAGGCGCAAAAATGGGCCGGTCAGTTTATAAGTACCGCTGTTTGTCCCGAATGTAAGGGCAGCAGGCTCAAGAAAGAAGCTTTGCATTATCGCCTGGCCGGCAAAAACATCGCAGAATTGGCTGCAATGGATATCAAAGAGCTGGTTCATTGGATAGATGAGCTAAGCCATCATTTAGATGAAAAGCAAAAACGCATTGCTTCTGAAATTATCAAGGAGATATCGCAGCGTCTGCAATTTCTGCTGGATGTGGGACTGGATTATCTTTCACTGAGCAGGCCTTCGGCCAGTCTTTCGGGCGGTGAGAGCCAACGTATCCGCCTGGCCACGCAAATCGGCTCCCAGTTGGTCAATGTGTTGTATATTCTGGATGAACCCAGCATAGGGCTTCATCACAGAGACAACCAGCGCCTGATAGATTCTCTTAAAAACCTGAGAGACAAAGGCAATTCAGTTATAGTGGTGGAACACGACAAAGACATGATGCTGGCCTCAGATTATATTCTGGATCTGGGTCCCAGAGCAGGCAGGCTCGGAGGGCATTTGAATTTTGCCGGCAGCCCCGGGGACTTAGTCCTTGCTTCAACCTTGACCTCGGACTATCTTAACGGAAAACTACAGATAGAAGCGCCCACAGAGTATCGCAGCGGAAACGGTCGGGTTTTGAGCTTGAAAAATTGTGGCGGCAACAACCTTAAGCAGGTTGACGCAGATTTTCCGCTTGGAAAATTAATAGTGGTTACCGGAGTATCCGGCAGCGGTAAATCCAGCTTGATAAATCACACTCTGCACGCCGCCCTGAGCAACTATTTTTACCGAAGCCATAAGGAAGCCTTGCCCTACGAAAGTATCGAAGGCCTGGAATTTATAGACAAAGTGGTCGATGTGGACCAGTCTCCGCTGGGACGCAGCCCCCGTTCCAATCCGGCAACCTATTGCGGGGTTTTTTCTGATATTCGCAATTTGTTTGTCAACCTGCCGGAATCCAAAATTCGGGCTTATAAACCGGGGCGCTTTTCGTTTAACGTGGCCGGAGGGCGTTGTGAAACTTGCAAGGGCAATGGCTACATGTCTATAGAAATGAACTTTTTGCCCGACGTCTTTGTGCCCTGCGAATCTTGCCGGGGCAAGCGTTACAACCGCGAAACCCTGGAAATTCGTTTTAAAGGTAAATCCATTGCCGACGTGCTGGATATGACTATTAACACGGCAGTGGATTTTTTCGAAAACCAGCCGCATATTCTACATAAAATCAAAACCATTCAGGATGTAGGCCTGGGTTATATAAAACTCGGACAGCCTTCCAATACTTTGTCCGGCGGTGAATGTCAACGCATCAAGCTGGCCTCGGAACTTGCCAAACGAGATACAGGCAACACCTTGTATATTCTGGATGAACCAACTACAGGTTTGCATTTCGACGACATCAGGGTTTTGATGCAGGTGGTCAATCGCCTGGTGGACAAGGGCAACACGGTAATTATCATCGAGCACAATCCGGATGTCATTAAAATGGCCGATCACATCATTGACATGGGCCCCGAAGGCGGAAAAGAAGGTGGAAAAATTCTCTTTACCGGCACGCCCCTGGAGCTGGCCTCAAGCAATCACAGTTATACGGCTGCTTGTATTAAAGATTTATTATGAGCAAATTACAGCCCTACGTTCAAGTAGAAAACCTAAGCAAATCTTTTGGTGATTTAATCCTGTTCCGGGGAATCTCCTTTGGTATTGCCCAGCAACAACGAGTTGCGCTGATTGCTCAAAACGGCAAAGGCAAATCCACCTTGCTGGATATATTGGCCGGAAACAACGATTACGAAGAAGGTGCCGTAGTTTTCCGCCGTGACCTCAAAGTGGCCTACTTAAAACAAACACCCGAATTTCCACAAGATTTAAATGTATTTCAGGCTTGTTTTCAGGCAGGCAATGAAGTAACGGAAACCATTGCCCGTTACGAACTCAAGATGCAGGAAATAACCGGTAAGCCCATGGATGAGGAAGCCGAAGAATTGTTACATCTGATGGACCATCTCAAAGCCTGGGATTACGAGGTCAAGATCAAACAAATTCTGAGCAAACTGCAGATTCCCGATTTTAACCAAAAAACAGCTCAACTATCGGGCGGGCAACTTAAGCGTTTGGCCCTGGCCAAGGTGCTGATTACTGAACCCGATTTACTTATCCTGGATGAACCGACCAACCACCTGGATCTGGATATGATTGAATGGCTGGAAAATTACCTGACCAAATCGGGCATTACTCTGTTGATGGTTACTCACGACCGTTATTTTCTGGACCGGGTCTGCAACACCATTCTGGAGCTTGAAGATCAGCAGCTATACAGCTACAACGGCAATTATGCCTATTACCTGGATAAACGCCGCGAAAGACTGGAAAATTTCAATGCCGAACTCGAAAGGGCCCAAAATTTATATCGCAAGAAACTCGACTGGATGAGACGTATGCCTCAAGCCAGAGGCACCAAAGCCAAAGCCCGCAGTGACGCCTTTTACGAACTGGAAGAACAAGTAGCTCAACAACGCAAAACAGAACAAATGCACTTAGGGGTAAAAGCCAGCTACCTGGGTTCCAAAATCTTTGAAGCCAAATACATTTCCAAATCCTATGGCGATTTAAAACTGCTGGATCAGTTTTATTATCAATTTGCCCGTTACGAAAAAGTCGGCATTGTAGGTGCCAACGGCAGCGGAAAATCGACTTTTCTTAAGCTGCTGATGGGAGAGGAGACTTGCGACGAGGGCAGCATAGATGTAGGCAGTACTGTGCGTTTCGGTTATTTCAGCCAGGAGGGTCTGCAATTTGACGATAATAAAAAAGTGATTGATGTGGTACGCGACATTGCCGAAGAAATTTCGCTGGGTAACGGCAAAAAACTAAGTGCCTCACAATTTCTCAATCATTTTTTGTTTAGCCCCGAAACCCAGCATAATTATGTATCCAAACTCAGCGGGGGTGAAAAAAGGCGCTTGTATTTGTGCACCGTGTTGATGAGCAATCCCAATTTCCTGGTACTGGATGAGCCTACCAACGATCTGGACATACTTAGTCTGAACATCCTGGAAGAATATCTGGCTTCTTTCAAGGGCTGTGTGCTGGTGGTTTCGCACGATCGGTTTTTTATGGATAAAATTGTGGATCATTTGCTGGTCTTTGAGGGCAATGCCATCATCCGGGATTTCCCGGGCAATTATACCCAGTACAGAAGCTGGAAAGACCAGCAGGAAGCCGCGCTCAGAAAAGAAAAAGAATCAGAGCGAAAAACCAAGACAAGGCCTGCCGAAATGGCTGTAAATATAGACGACAGCTCCGCTGCCCGTAAACGAACTTACAGGGAAGAACAGGAATTCATCCGGCTCGAAAAGGATATTGCACAAACCGAAGAAAATATTGTCCTGCTCGAAAAAGAACTGGCTTCGGGGCAATTGGAGGCTGCTGTGATTGATCAAAAATGTATTGAGCTTTCAAAACTAAATCAGGATCTGGATCAAAAAGCCTTACGCTGGATGGAATTGGGCGAGTTGGAAAAAAAATAAGAAAAAGCCTTTGAAGCCTTTGTTGTTTAGCATAAATAACGTACTTTTGCGCCCGTTCTGAAAATCAGAATCAGACTCCGTAGCTCAGTTGGTAGAGCAATTGACTCTTAATCAATGGGTCGAGGGTTCGAGCCCCTCCGGGGTCAC
>JAAZGQ010000013.1 GCA_012511135.1 Bacteroidales bacterium
GACTAAACATACGGTACAAATCGTCTCTGCCATAACCTAAAGCCGGTATAACATCCAGTGCTTGTGCCTGAAAACCGGTTTTGTGGTTCATGATGTCTTTAACCAGGTAATTTTCTGTTACCCATGGGTCGTACAACCGAAAATCGGGCAGGTGATCTATTACCCGGTCTGTCCATTTTACGTACCCCTGATCTACCATAATACCCATTAGAGCTGCTGTAAAGGCTTTGCTGGTAGAAGCGTTGACAAACAACGTGTACTTGTTGGCAGCCGGAGCTTTCTTTTCAGCTCTCAAATGACCTATACCTTCAGCAAATACAGTTTCTCCATCTTTAACAACTGTTACGGCCATAGCCGGGACGTTCCAGAGTTTTTGAACCCTGAGGGCAATGTCTTCAATGTCTTTTTCATAGGTGGCAGGTACTTGTTGTGCATACAGAGCCACATGGCACATTATGCAACCAAGTACCATCACCAGGAATTTTACTGGTTTCATGGTTTTGTTTTTTATTTTTTACGTTTGGTAGTTGCTTTTTGAGCTTCTTTTGCACTCTTTTTACTTCCGGCCTTCCACAGGTCAAATACAATAGGTGTGGCGAGTAGCACCGATGTAAAAGGACAAACGGCAACTCCAATAGCCAACGCCACGGCAAATCCGCGAATTACCTCCCCGCCAAAGATGGCAATGGCCAGCAATACCACAAGCGTGGTTGCAGATGTATTCACCGTACGCGACAAAGTAGAGTTGAGCGCCTCGTTAATATTCTCCCCTACGTCCCGCTTGGGATACAACGTTCTGTACTCACGTATCCTGTCAAAGATCACAACCGTGTCGTTCAGTGAATACCCAATGATGGTAAGTACCGCTGCAATAAACTGCTGGTCTACGTCAAGCGTAAAAGGCAGTATCCCGGTAAATATAGAGAAGAAGGAAAGAACAAACACCGTGTTGAATACAAGAGATATGAGTCCTCCCGTACCCCAGGTCCAATTGCGGAAACGTGCAGCAATATAAATAAATATGGCAATGAAGGAAAGTATGATGGCAATAAAGGCATCTCGTTTTATATCACTGGCCACTGTGGGTCCTACTTTTTCCGAACTGATAATTCCGTTAGGGTTATCAATGGTAGAAAGAAAATCCTGCAAAGACATGGGAGTTGCATAGAAATCTACCAAAGCCTGGTAGAGCATTTCGTCCACTTCTGCATCTGCTTCTGAGCTTTCATCTTCAATCTTATACTTTGTAGTTACACGCATTTGGCTGTTTCCTCCAAATTCTTTCACTTCCACCCCTCCCTGGAAAGCTTCCGTAACTTTTTCACGCACCGCCTCTGCCGAGACTTCCTGGTCAAACCGTATCACATACGTCCTGCCCCCTGTAAAGTCCACTCCAAAAGTAAAACCTTTAATAAAGATAAAGCCCAGCCCTACAACCATAATGACTGCAGCTGTTATGTAATATTTTTTACGGTTTTCTACAAATTTGATTTTTGTGTTTTGCAGAAAATCCCGTGTAAACTTGTTATCAAATGTGATGTTCTTTCCTCTTGACAGGCGGCTGTCTATGAGCAACCTGGTAACAAATATGGAAGTCAGCAGGGAAGTAATCAGACCTATTACCAACGTAGTAGCAAATCCTTGCACCGGTCCGGAACCAAATATCATAAGGATAATACCGGTAATAAGCGTGGTGATGTTCCCATCCAGAATTGCTGAATACGCATTCTTATATCCGTCTGCAACGGCCAGGCGCAACGCCTTGCCGGCACGCAGCTCTTCTTTGATCCGTTCGTTTATAATCACGTTGGCATCAACCGCCATACCCAATGTTAACACAATC
>JAAZGQ010000179.1 GCA_012511135.1 Bacteroidales bacterium
AGATGTTTTTTATTCCCAAATGTTGGGCTTTTTGTTCGCTATACTGCCGTTGGCGGTTCGTAAGATCATTGCAGAAAGACCTAAAGTATGGCATTATGGTCTGAAGTTGCTCTATATTGTTGTCGGCTACCCTATGGCCGGTTTCTATGCCCTGTTGGGAATTATATTTCTTTTGATTCAGCTTTTATTCCTGCCCGGGCTGAAGAGTAAAACCAGGCTGGTTTTTATTAGTACAGGTTTAGTATTGTTGCTGTCGGTTCCATGGATTTATTCCTTTTTTTATACCAATATCAATCCGGTTTTTTTGTATGCTTACGGTTTGCCGGTAGATGATTTTTACGGGTCCGACAGTATGTATTTACCCTTATTGTCGGCCTGGTTGAGTTTTGGCGTGTTCCTTGTCTTCTTGTCAAAACCTCTGAAAGAATTAAAAACGCTTGCTTTTTCGGGCCTTTTTGCCCTGTTGCTGCTTTCGATGGCTGCTGTATGGACCTTTACAAACAAAGACAAAAATTTCGAAACCCAGCTGGCTATAGAAAATGCCATTTCACAAGACGACTGGGATAAAGTACTCCGTTTGGCCAAAGCCAATAAAGAGGATCCTGACCGTATTTTGGTCATGTACCGTAATCTGGCCTTGTGGAAGAATAAGTCCTTGTGTCAGACGATGTTTCGGTACCCCCAGGGAGATGCGCCTTTGCAGACTACCAACAAGTTTGTCAATCAAACCAGAATAGCAGCACAAACCCTGACCTTATATTATGGCATGGTCAATTACTGCTATCGCTGGAATATGGAAAATGCCGTTTCTTTCGGCTTTAGTGTTCACAATTTGAAATATATGCTGAGAGCTTCCATTCTGAACAGAGAGGAAGCTTTAGCTCAAAAATACGCCCATGTCTTGTCTAAAACTCTGTTTTACAAGCAATGGGCCCGGGATGAATTGTATTATTTAAACAATCCCCGCAAAATGAGGGAACATCCCGTCTACGCTGATATTCTAGCTCTCAGGGGCTTCAATAACTCTTTTGCTGCCGATCTGGAAGTAATGGAATCGGCCGTACACGAGCATTTTATGTCTTTGAATCCCAATTCTCTGTCTTTGATGGAATGGAAGATGTCCAGCATTTTGACCACCAGGGCCGTCCATTTGTTTTGGAATGCTTTTTTCAAATACCTTGATTCAAATTGGGCCTTACCCTTGCATGTACAGGAAGCAGCTTTGATGATAGGTCATGTGGAAGAAAGAGATATGCCCAAAGTGCTGCAACATTTTGAACCTGCTGTTGTGAATCGTTACCAGGAGTTTACCCGCGCCATGGGCAGCTTCGAACACCTGGCGCAAGCCGACCAGGCCCGTTTGCTGAAAAAAGGCTACGGCAATACCACCTGGTATTATTTTTATTACACCCCTCGTTTCAGAACGAATTAATCTATGGATAATCAGAGTAAATAATGGCTGAATACGTCAACTATGTAAATCATTTATCAAAGAGTTCAATCTATCAAAATAATCTTTAAATATAATACAATGAAAATCAAAACACTAAGCTTATTAATATTGGCTTTTGTGCTACATTGGCAAAACATCAAAGCCGAAGGGGATGAATGGAGCAACCTGGCCTTGTCGGCTGATGTTAGTACTTCTTTTTGTTCAAGTTGGGAAAAACTGGAAGCCGTAAACGACGGCAAGGTTGCTTCAGTATCGATGGAAAACCCCAGAACGTATCCGGTTTACGGAAACTGGAACGACCCCACCAATTACGGTGTCACCAACTGGGTTCAGTACGAATGGCCTTACGCTCATCAAATAAAAGAAATTTCTGTGTTTTGGTTTGTCGATGCAGGAGGTGGCCTGAGCAAGCCAACCGAAACCCTGGTCGAATATTGGTTTGGCAGTCAGTGGATCAGCCTGGACAGCATCG
>JAAZGQ010000180.1 GCA_012511135.1 Bacteroidales bacterium
GTCTTGATAAAATATGTTGTCTTGATAGATTACATCGTCGGGCAATGTACCGCTCGTCTTTATATCGTTTGACGATACAAAGATGCACGATATATTTTTCTCTTCCAAACTTTTTTGCAAAAAAATTCAGAAAAAAATTATTTCAGCTCTATGTGTCTACTATTATGCCACTTAGAATGAACGAGTCTGACAGTCAGCAACTGACTGAGCAACTTTCCGGGCAAGTGAATGTGAATGTGAGTAAGGGTATGAGTGATAGTGAAAGTGAAAGCGAAAGCGAGATTTTGAGAAATTACTCCAACTCTTGCCACCATTCGGTAAATGATTGACCAGGATCGTTGAGATACACCACTTCGCCAATAAGAGGAGTTACCAAAGGAAGGGGTTCGGAAGAATGTTGGTTTAATTCGCTCAGACGAGTCAGCGGTTCGTTCCAGTGGTGAAATGCCAGACTGAATTTGCCGGAATGCACCGGAAGAATTCGTCGGGCCTGAAGCTCTTTGGCGGACAGAAGAACGTCTTCGGGAAAATTGTGAATGTTCCTCCACAGGGCATTGTACTGCCCGTTTTCCAAAACAGCCAGATCGAAGGGGCCGTGTTTTTTTCCTATTTCTGCCACATGACTGCCGTAACCTCCGTCGCCTCCGATAAACAGTTTATAGCTCGGTGTCTTAATTACATAAGACAGCCAGAGTGTATTGTTTCTGGACAAAAAGCGGCCGGAAAAATGCCTCGAAGTTTCGGTATACAGGCTAATCTTATCGTCCAGCATCAGACTTTCGTTCCAATCCTTTTCGATTATTTTAGAAGCAGGATAGCCCCAATACGACAAATGCGAGCCGACCCCCAAACCGCAAATCACCACTCCCACTTTGCTTTTGAGTTTTTTGATAGTCTTGTAATCCAGGTGATCGTAATGATCGTGCGTAATCAGCAAATAATCTATGGGAGGCAAGTCTTCCACTTTGAACACAGCGCTCCCGGAAAAGGCCCTGAGCATACCCGGCACCGGAGAGGCCCTCCTGCCCAATACCGGATCGACCAGAAAACGCTTGCCCTCCAGCTGAAAATAATAAGACGAATGCCCAAACCACACCAGGAGGTTTTGTTCAGGGGGAAGATCCTTGAGCAGGGTTTTTACAGATGGAATCTTTGCTGCAGGCCGTAAGTTCTTCTTGCTTTGAAAAAGGAACTTAGGGAAAACGCTTTTATTGCCACTTTGTTCCACAAACATGGGCGTGTGCTCCAAATTGTGAAAACGACCGTTCTTGTAATGTGCCGAAGCCTCTATCCGGGCCAGACGCTTGCCCGCAGGGGCTTTTCCGAATTGTGGTATTATCATCAGTATAAAAAGCAACAAAAACAGGGCCGCTGCAAGGCCCACTATATTCCAGGTGGTTTTTTTGACAACTTTCATTTATAAATAACGGCCGTTTTCCGAAAATATTTTATGTTGCTTTGCTGGTAAAGAATTCCTGTCAGTGCCAATAAAAATCCGGATACTACCAGGATTGATTCTACCGATATCAAGTCTGCCAAAGGCCCAAACAACAAAATGGCCAAAGGCATGGCACTGGCTGTGATTATTTGAATTATAGAAAACACCCGGCCCATTTTGGAAGCTTCGGTATTTTCCTGAATCAGGACCGTTTCTGCTGTTGCGATGACCGGCATAAAAAAACCGGCTATTCCCATAATGATCAGATATACAACAAAGTTTCCGGCTACTCCCAACAAAGCAAAAGTCACTCCAAAAGCCACCAGTGACAAGGCTATAGCCCGAATTTTGTTTTTAAAATTGCCGTAGATTGAGACAAAAACACCTCCGACAATGGAGCCCACGCTCCAAACAATTTCGTTGGCAGAAAGCATCCATACGGAATTACCAAAACTTCGTTCAATGAGTAAGGGGGTAAGCACTGCCGCCGGCGTTAAAAGGAAAAAAGAAAAGCCGTAGCAAATAATAATTCTACGCAACAAGGGGTGTTTAAACGCATAGTCCACACCCTGCTTCAATTCTTTGATCATAGAAGCCGAAGCATCACTGCGCGGTACTTTTTCCAGTTTTATATAGCTAAGAATCAAAATAGCAATCAAGGCTGTAACGACATCGAGCATAAAGGCCCAAACAATAGTCATGGAACCTAGCACCACCCCTCCGACAGCAGGCGCCAGCAACATCAATACCGCTCCGAGAGTTTGGTTGATACCTTGTACCCGCGCGAGCTGTTCAGGCGGTACAAGCTGAGGATAGGTGGCATTTACGGCAGGACTGTGTACGCCTGCTCCAATGGAACGAACCACCGCCACTGCCAGTAGAAGTTCCAGGCGTTGAAAACCGGCCCAAAAGGCCAAAGCCAATCCCAGAGTTGCCAAGGCAATAAAAGCGTCGGCCAGCATGATCAAATGTTTGCGGTTATATCGGTCTGCCCATACCCCACCCCAAAGCGAAATCACGACCTGAGGCAACATGGAACAAACCGTGGACAACATCAGCCAGAGGCCTGAGGATGTTTCCAGCGTAATATGCCATATGATGGCAAAAGCCACTACCGAGGAGCCAAACAAAGATACATTCTGACTAATCAGAAATAAAACGATTTGCTTGTTAAACAACGAAGTATTCTTTTTGTCTTTCGCGTTGCTCATACTAAATTATACCAGAAAACAGGAAAGCCTCTTTTTAGAGCTGGCAAAGATAATCAGCATTTTGGTTGCGAACGCAGGAATGACTGTTTCCGGTAAAGAGTTTTAGTTTATGCCGAAAATAAAGGGGAAGCCAAAAAGAACGAACAAGGTCCAGCACAAATAAACAGGCAGGTAACTCCCGATAACTGATTCAAGACCTGTCAGGGGCTTTTTCCCGGTAAGAATTTTAAAGATTTCGTACACTATCAAAAGCAAATGAACCAAAATCAAAAGATTAGAGCCCAGTACAGCCGTACGGTTGGGGGTAAAACCATATTCGCTCAACCTGTAAATAATAGCCGATAAGGCTAGTGCATCAATGACCAAACTTAGAATAAGTAAGACCAACAAAATATAGAGATTGAAAACTTGTCTTTTTTGTGTTTTAAGCTCCGAAACAGAAAATACAACCAAGGCCATCACCCCCAGGAGCATTAAATTGAATAACAACAGAAACTCTCTGTCGCCGTACAAATCCTTGCCTGTGATAAAAATACTCAAAAGGTAAGCCAACAAACTGATCAAAACCAGGGGACTGAATATGGAAGCAATAATCGGGGCTATCTTATTGGCCAATGTAGGATAATGTCGAAGTATAAAGGCAGCAACCACCGGTATAGATACAGCTCCTATAAGTACAATGTACTCGAAGTAAAAATTCTCAATATTCAGGTCTATAACCGAAAATAAGCCCAAAGTCATAGCCGTCAGGATTCCTCCGCTTATCACCAAAAGCGTAGAAAGAATGACCAAATCGCCGTTATGCCTCAGGTAGTGCATACGCAGACTCTTGTCCCTGAAATTAAAATCAATAAAAATTAAGCCATACAAACACCAGAGCATCAGTGGTAAATGAATATAAATCAGATTAATGACAGCGCTTTCTCTGTTTGCCGGCAATACATTCACGTATATCGCCGATAATATGAACAGGGCCAGGCTGAGCCAAACTTGCTCGGGTTTATAGACTTTTCGACTTGAAAAGGCATACATGGAAAGCCCAAATAAAACGATCAGACCGGTATTTCTTTCATAAAAAAGAAAATCTTTCCCTTCTAAATTTAGTATTTCCGGAATTTTAATCAACAAACCACAGCAAACACAGATAAGGATCAGCCACAGGATGTTTTTCGGCAAAATGGGCAGGGCGGCTTGGGAATCCCTGGTTAGCAATGTTCCTTTTAAGCTAGTATAGCTTAGCCGGGCTTTCCAGAAAGCGGCCACGGGGCTGCCTGCCAGTTGGGGATAAAGCTCAAAAAAGGCTTGTTCAAAAGCTTCTTTGTCGGAACGGTAAAGAGCTTCCAACTGCTCTTCGCGCTCAATGTTGGCCAAAATTTTTTCTTTCATGGAATGCTGCCCGATTTTAAAAGAATTTCTTCACAACCCACTTATCCAGCGAAAAGCTGCCCGGCCCAAGCAGGCCTATGAACAAAAAAACAGCGGCATAGAGCAAAGGCAGTTCCTTGCGCATAAAGGGGTCGGAAGCGTGCACAACGAAAAATGCCACCAACATGGTAGTCAACAAGGGAATAACAGCATAGCGGGTAGTGAGTCCGAATATAAGCAGAATAGAACACAGGAATTCAGCCAAAACTGCCAATATCAGCGAAGCGCTTGCCCCTATACCGATGGGATCGGCAAAATGTACAGGCCCCTCGCTTGTCAATAGTTGCAATTTCCCGTAACCGTGTGTCAGCATCATAGCGGCCACAATAATACGCTAAAACAATAAGGCGGTTGAAACCAGAGCAGGATAATTGCCCGTGGCTAAAGTCCATTTTAAAATTTTTTTCATAGTTGTTGTTTTAAAAACTGATTACCACTCTTTTTTTTCGAAATTACTCAAATAGAATTTATCCTTTTCCTTTCTCAAATCCATCAACAAAACCTTTGATTCATTTTTGTTGACCTCAAAAGCGACTTTCACATCGGAGCTTATAGTAAACTTTATTGGTGTCATTTGCTTTGAAAAAGCCTTTTCCCAGCGGCCTGAAACAATTCGTGTTCCTTGCGTATCCGACAATTGAACATCCACAATAGAATCGTTAATAAAATACAGGTATTCAATATAATGAGAATCCTTGTCCGAAAGCTTTTGCTTCTCTTGGTTTTTCCACTCACCGAGTATATCCTTGGTACTAAA
>JAAZGQ010000181.1 GCA_012511135.1 Bacteroidales bacterium
GCATTTGATTGGTCATTGGCCAGTTCGGCCCCTTTCATCGATAGCAATACTTCGGGTTGCAGGCAAACGAAATCACCTAATTTTACTTTTGCTAATACACCAAATTGGTAACTTGTAGCTCCTTTGATGTCGTTAATCAGATCCTGGGAAGTGTAACCCGACAGGTTGCTGATGTTGGCTCCGGCCTTTACGCCAAATTTGAGTTGTGCAAAGGCTATACCCTGAAACAGGATGGCCATAGCTAAGACAATAACTGTTTTTTTCATTGGAATAGAATTTTGTTAGGTAATAAACATTGCTATATGCCGCAAAACTATAGTATTTATTGAATCAAAACAACACTTCCTCAGGATATTTTTAAACAAATTTTAAAGTCCTGTTTCTTCCCGATTCTTTTCTCCTGATTCGAATTTATTCATAAGCTTATGGAATTTCCCCGATAGAAGTCCAGAATTTTCAGACTAAACATTAAGTTATATTTGGCTTGCACCTGTTCGGAACGAGTTTTGAGCAGCTGCATTCTGGCTTCGTTGTACTCGTACATAGTGGAGCGTCCGTTGTTGAATTTTTCTTCGGTAAAACGGAAGGCTTCTTCGGTGGCACGTATGGTTTCGAACGAAGCCTGGTATTTTTCTTCGGCTGTCATGGCATTGAACCAGGCTTGCTGAATTTCTTTGTACAGCATTTTTTTGGTGTTTTCCAGCTGCAATCTGGCTGTTTCCAGGTTGATGTTGGAGCGTTTAATATTATTGGAAGTGCTCAGGCGGTTAAAAATGGGGACGCTTAGGCTCAATCCAATATTGCTACGCCCGTTGCTGCTGAGCTGATCTTTGAGACTGGGATTGACATAACCGCTGTGGTCGTAATAGCTGTTGGAGTAGGAGGCCCCAAGGCTCAGAGTAGGGTAGCGGGCACCACGCGAAACTTCCAGCATTTTTTCGGAGGTCATCACTTCGTACTGAGCCGACTTGATAGCAGCTCTGTTGCTTTGGGCCTGATCGTAGATACTTTCGGCCGGTAGCTGAAGTGCTTCTTTATTTAGCAGGCTCTGAGAATCGGGTTCGCTGACGTCAAAGTCCTTCCAGTCTTCCAGTTCCAGCAACTGACTCAATTCCAGCAGAGAGAGTTCCATCGTTTGTTTTTGCTGAGTGGCCGAAAGTTCATCCTGAGCCAGACGAGCCCTGATTTCGAACAGCTGTCCTTCGGGAATCTTGTCGTGGGCATAGCGAATTTCGTACTGCCGGAGTTGTTCTTTGCTCAAGCTTACTTGTTCAAGAGCTAGTTGATACAATTCCTTGTTGTATAGAATCTGCAAATACGCCGAGGCTATATTCAGTGACAGATCTTCTTTGGCTTTGTTCAGGTTTTCCAACGAAGCCAGACTGCTGAATTGCTGGGCTTTGATGTTGTTATTTATTTGAAAGCCGTTGAAGATAGTAATTCCTGAAGAAATACCAGCTGAGGTTGACTGGGAATTGTTGTTCACGTAAACGCCGGTATTGTCCTGGGTTTGTCCAAAACCGAAGTTATGCGAAGCCGAAGCCGAAACATAAGGCAAGCGCTGGTATTGACTGTTTTTTTGTTGAATTTCCTGCGCCTCGGCGTTCAGACCGGCGGTCTTGATGGCAATATTGTGTGCCAGTGCATGTTCAATACATTCTTTTAATGTCCAGACTTTTTGAGCCTGCAGGCCAAATGTAGCCAAAAGAATCAGGCACAAGAGACTGATTATTGTTTTTTTCATAAGACTGGTTTTTTTGCTTTTGGATCTATGGCTGCTCCCCTCAGGCGGCTGTCAGCATCCAGGCCTTCTTTGACTTCGATGTAAATGCCATCGGAGAGACCAATCTGAATGGAGCGTTTTTCGAATTGCTGGGGTTCTTCGCTGGTCATGACATAGACAAAGGCGGTATCTCCGCTGAATTCCACGCTGCTTTCGGGAATGGAGAGCACATCTTTGACGCTTTGAAGCACAATTTCCGCGTTGGCACTGTAGCCGGCCCGTACAAAAATACTTTCCGAGATTTTAGCTGCAGCTTTGATTTCGAAAAGTATGGCTCCGCTTTCTTCTGTGCCTTTGGGGGAAATGTATTCCAGCCTGGCATCAAAACTACGGTCGTTCAAGGCTCCTATGGTGAGTTTGATCGGCATGTTTTCTTTGATTTGACCCACTTCGGTTTCGTCTACTTTGCCCACAAAGAGCATGTCACTCATGTCGGCTACCGTGGCAATGGTTGTGCCTTCGTTGAAATTGTTAGACTGGATAACCGAATTGCCCACTTTGACGGGAATGTTCAGAATCATACCGTTGATGGTGGAACGAATCAGGGTGTTGCTCTGACTGCCTGATTTGCTGGTGATGCCTTCCTTGGTAAGAGCCAGATTGTCGACGGCTGTCTGGTGTTCCTGTTTGGCCAAAGTAAAACTGGACTGGCTTTTTTCGAATTCTTCCCGTGAGATAACTTTGTTTTCGTAAAGGCTTTTTTGGCGATCAAAATCGGTCTGAGCCTGTTTCAGGTTGACTTCTGCCACCTTTACCCGTGATTCAGCCGAATTGAGTGTTACCATATCGGGAATCAGTTTAATCCTGGCAATGACTTCATCCTTACCTACCATTTCTCCGGCTTCTTTGTAAAGCTCGTCAATAATACCGGCAATCTGGGGTTTGATCTGAATTTCGTTGCGGGGTTCCACTTTGCCAGTGGCAACGGCCTTTTTCTCAATAGTGCGTTGCTCTACCTTGAGTACTTCGTATACCACTACCTGGGGGCGTGATTTCTGCCAGAGAAAAAAGAAAGTCCAAAGCACTACTACGCCAAGGAGTACAAGCATAACGATTCTAAATACTTTTTTCATAACGGATGTTTTATGTAGTTGTTTATTATTCTTCGCCCAAAGCTTCAATGGGTTTAATCTGCATGGCTCTCCAGGCCGGGAGTAGTCCGGCCAGTAAGCCAAAAAACAGGAGTATGGCTGCTGCCGACACTCCCACCTTGAAGTCTATCATCAATTGTTGCAAAAAGATATCACCATTGGCAGGAGCATTGGCAATGATCTGATCGATGAGAGCCAGAATTCCCACACCCAGCGAGAAACCTAAGAAACCGGCCATAGCTGTGAGAACGAGACTTTCGGTCATAATTTGTGAGATAATGTTGGATGGTTTTGCTCCCAGGGCCCGGCGTATGCCTATTTCCTTGGTGCGTTCGCGCACCGAAACCAGCATAATATTGCTGACGCCTATGGCTCCCGCAAGCAAAGTGCCAACGCCAACTATCCAGGTCAGAATGGAAATGCCCAAAAACAAATACATGAATGTTTTGAACATTTCTCCAATATTTATGGAGCCGACAGCCTGAGGATCGGTAGGTGAAATCTGATGGCGAAGCTTGAGCACATCGGTGATGTTTTGTTCCAGCTTGCCTATGTCGTAATGATCCAGGGCGCGTACCCCGAAAAAGTCAACCACATCCCCCTGGTTGTAAAGTTGTTGCATAGTGGTGATCGGCAAAACCACCATATCGTCGCTGCGTCCGCCCAGTGAGATGTTGTTGGAAACACCTTTGGTGACACCCACCACTCTGTAATATTGGCCATTGCAGCGAATCAAAAGCCCACAGGGATCTGTGCCGGGTTTAAATAAAGCGGTATATACATTTATTCCTATAACGCATACTTTGCGTTTCTGTTCGGTGTCAATTTCATTAATGTATCTTCCGTAGAGCATGTTCTGTTCCTCGATGCGTATCAGTTCAGGCCCGTTTCCCCGGACATTGAAACTGCCCAGTTTGTCTCCGTACATCACATTGTCCGTGCCCCTGCCGCCAAAAACGATAGGGGCTACATCACTGACTCCCTCTACCCTTGAACGGATCAGGGCTATATCCGAAAGGCTGATATCCCAGCGCCGTCCTTTTTTGAATCCGGCATAAGGTTCGGAAGTGATATTTGAAAAGAAAAAACAGGAATTGGTGGCTATGCCCTGAATATTGCTTTTCATCCCGTTGCTCAAGCCATTGCTGACACCCAGCAGTAGTGTGAGCATCAAAATGCCCCAGAATACCCCAAAAGCCGTTAAGAGACTCCTAAGCTTGTTCCGGCTTATGGTTATCCAGATTTCGTGCCATTTATCTATATCAAACATAATGCTTAGTCTTATTCTGCGCGCATGGCTTCGACCGGTTTAATATTTACGGCCTTTCTTGCCGGGAAATAACCGGCCAGCAAACCTGCCACTATCAGTATGCCGGTGGCAATCATAACAATTGTCAGATCGACCGATGGATTTAAGAAGACCTTTGGACCATCAGCTCCTCCGCTTGTTGCATTGTCCATAATCAGGCTCAATAATTCCAGAAGTCCAATGCCCAGAATCATACCTATATAACCAAAAACGCCTGTAATCATAATCGATTCCACCAGTACAGCATTCAAAATATTGGCCGGGCTGGCACCAATAGCTTTTTTTATTCCAAACTCGCGGGTTCTTTCCTTGACCGTTATGATCATAATATTACCAACTCCGACTATGCCGGCAACCAAGGTACACAGGCCTATAATAAGGACAAACAACTGTATGGTTGAAAAAATGCGCATGGTCTGGACGTAATTTTCTGCCATATTCCACACTCCAATGGCGGCAGTGTCGTCGGGATGCACCACCAAAGCCCTGGCCAGGGCTTTGCGCAGAGCTACAGTAAAAGCTTCGTTGGCTTCGGGGCTTTCCATGCCCGTAACCGTAAAATAAAACTCATCGGTAAAGCCCCTTCTGTTGTAAATGGTTTGAGCC
>JAAZGQ010000182.1 GCA_012511135.1 Bacteroidales bacterium
ATCAATCAGGAAACCCTGATAGAATGTCACCAAGCGATGAGTGGATCGAAGGCAAGTGGAGTAGACCGGGTAACAAAGCAGGCGTACGAGGAAAATCTTGAAGCCGAGGAGGCTGATTAAACACCCGTGTAAATGGTAATAATCTCCATAAAAAGAAACAATATGGAGGTTAAGAGATGAGACAATCAAAAAACATTCTCACGGACAAGGAAATGGAACTGGTCAGTCATCTGATTCGGGACTGCCAAAGCACGGGTGACATTCAGTCGAAACTGAAAAGGCTTTTTGCTGGAACAATAGAGCAAATGCTTGAAGCTGAGATGGAAGAGCATCTGGGTTATGAAAAAAACAGCATTGAGGGAAACAATTCCGGGAACAGTCGCAATGGATACAACCGTAAGACGATTATCAGCGATTATGGCGAGAGCCAAATTGCCGTACCCCGTGACCGCAACGGTGAATTTGAACCAAAAGTACTGGAAAAACGGCAGACCCGTACGGATGAAATTGAACAGAAAATCATGGCAATGTATTCAAAAGGGATGAGCCAGCGCGACATTGAGGATAATCTGCGGGATATTTATGGTGCAGATATATCACAGGCGCTGATCTCCAAAATAACTGATAAAATTTTGCCGGAAGTGAACGAGTGGCAAAACCGTCCGCTGGAAACAATTTACCCGATAATTTACTTTGATGGCATTGTATTCAAAAGCCGTAAAGACAGCCAAATTATCAACAAATGTGTCTACTCGGTGCTGGGCATTGATATGGGCGGGCAGAAGGATATATTAGGAATTTGGATCAGCGAGAATGAGGGTGCCTCATTTTACGCAAGTATTTGCTCAGACCTTAAAAAACGCGGAGTTGCGGACATTTTCATCGCTTGCCACGATAACCTGAAGGGGCTTGGAGAAGCCATAAATGCGGTATTCCCAGAGACTAAGCAGCAGTTATGCATAGTGCATCAAATTCGCAATTCTACTAAGTTTGTGCAATACAAAGACAGAAAGGAAATCTGTGCTGATCTCAAGAAAATATACGGTGCGGTAAACCTTGATGATGCGGAGTATGCAAAAGAAGTATTTCGGGAAAAATGGGATAAGAAATATCCTTCGATTATGCGCTCTTGGGATGCAAATTGGGCTGAACTTACAACGTTTTTCAACTATCCTGAACAGATCCGGCATTTAATATACACGACCAACGCAGTGGAAGCATACCACAGAATGGTGCGCAAATTCACTAAAGCAAAGGCAATCTTCCCCACTGACGACTCGATAAGAAAAGTTGTCTTCCTATCGGTCAAAGAAATCTCGAAAAAATGGACCATGCCAGTGCGTGATTGGGCAATGGCGTACAGCCAGATTATGATTTTCTTTGCAGATAGATTTGTGGCTTAAAGGCCGCATGGGGGCTCTGCCCCCAAACCCCCGAGGTTTATACGCTCTGGGCTTACCGGTGAAATGGAAAACAGCGAACATAGGCCCGCTGTTTCACCGTATAAGCCGTAGCAAGCGTGGGTCGCTCCTCAGCGTTGCCCTGTTAATGCTACAATAAAATTATTAACAAAGTTTTGGATGATTATTCCCGTTTACACTAAAGCGTGTTCAGAACCCGCCTATTTGCTGACTGCAATACTTTTTTTTACTCTGTTCATTCTATTTAGGCTTTCTTTTATGAAAAAGTACGCTCCTGTAGGGTTGTATATCTGTTTTTCCGTCTTATTTCTATTCGCTATCTATCTCAGTGTAATTCACACTCCCAACATGCGGGCGACAATTCTGCTGGGAGCATTTTGTATTATGCCTCTCGGTTTCATCGACCGCCCTGCCCGTATGAACCTGTTTGTAGCTTTTTGGCTTACGGTACATACAATTTTTACGTTTTATCTGAAACCACAATATGCGCTCGATGATACAATTAATTGCCTGTGTTTTGCTATTCTTGGGTGCTTTATCGGTAATATAGTGGTATGGGTCCGTTTGGAAGGCTATGAGGTTCA
>JAAZGQ010000183.1 GCA_012511135.1 Bacteroidales bacterium
GTCGATAACTTTTACGGTTTCTCCAACCACAAACGGAATGTTCAGCTCCTCGCCGGCTTCAGCAAGTTCATCAACCCTTCCCAGAATTCTGTTCACCTCATATTGCCTCATTGGTACGGGATCTCCACCTTTGGTGTCGCCGAGAAATCCTATTACGTTGGGCACACTCTTTAAAATATGTACCACCTCGCCTGCCAACGTGGCTTCAATGAGAATATATCCGGGGAAAAAGTTGCGCTCTTTGCTGATTTTTTTACCGTTTCGAATCTGATAAACCTTTTCTGTGGGTATCAAAACCTGCTCAACAAAACCTTTCAGATCTCCATTTGCGATTTCATTTTCGATATATTCCTTGACTTTTTTCTCTTTACCTCCAATAGCCCGAAGAACATACCACTTTTTTGTTGTGTCGCTCATTTTATGATCTCAAGATTTTAATTAATAAAATAACCCGTAAATAAAATTCATTGTATTCCTGAGTCCCAGGTCAACAACGAAAATTAAGAGTGATATAATTAAGGAAGCAACCATCACAACTATTGCACTGCTTTGCAGTTCTTTCCAGGTAGGCCACGTAACTTTATGAACCAGCTCGTCATAAGCCTCCTGCAAATATAATTTCAATTTCATTTTAACTTTTGGCTGTTTAGTACGGAAGGTAAGGGTCGAACTTACAATATATAACCCCCAACCGGGTAGCTTCCGTAAATGGTCCCGGAGCAAATGCTCCGGGAACTATAATTTAATCAATGTGTTCTTTGATTATTTCACAATTTCGGTAACCTGACCGGCGCCGACAGTTCTTCCGCCTTCGCGGATAGCAAAACGCAATCCTACGTTAAGCGCTACCGGATAGATCAGATCCACATCGATGGTTACGTTGTCACCCGGCATTACCATTTCACGTCCTTCCGGCAGATTAATTTCACCGGTTACGTCAAGTGTGCGCAGGTAGAACTGCGGACGGTACTTGTTATGGAACGGCGTGTGACGTCCACCTTCTTCTTTTTTCAGGATATAGACCTCGGCCTTGAATTTGGTGTGCGGGGTAATTGACCCGGGTTTTGCCAAAATCTGACCACGTTTGATCTCTTTCTTGTCAACACCGCGGAGCAGCAAACCAACATTATCGCCTGCCTGTCCTTCGTCCAGAATCTTACGGAACATTTCAACACCTGTACAAACCGTTTTGCGGCCTTCTGCACCTAAACCGATAAGCTGAAGCTCGTCGCCGGTATGTACAATACCGGTTTCAATACGTCCGGTAGCAACTGTACCGCGACCTGTAATTGAGAATACGTCTTCTACCGGAATCAGGAATGGCTTGTCAACTTCACGTGGCGGAACGGGAATCCAGGTATCAACTGCATCCATCAGCTCCATAATTTTTTCTTCCCACTGAGGTTCGCCATTCAGTGCACCCAAAGCAGAGCCCTGGATAACAGGAGTATTATCACCGTCAAAATCATAGAAATCAAGCAATTCGCGAATTTCCATTTCAACAAGCTCCAGCATCTCCTCGTCATCAACCATGTCCACCTTGTTCATAAAAACAACAAGCCTTGGAACGTTCACCTGGCGTGCCAGAAGAATATGCTCGCGTGTTTGCGGCATGGGTCCGTCAGTTGCGGCTACAACGATAATAGCGCCGTCCATCTGGGCAGCACCCGTAACCATGTTCTTAACATAGTCGGCGTGACCGGGGCAGTCAACGTGAGCATAGTGACGTTTTTCCGTCTGATACTCAACGTGCGAAGTATTAATTGTAATACCCCTCTCTTTTTCTTCAGGAGCATTATCAATGGCGTCAAATGATTTGACTTCTGATAGGCCTCTTTTGGCCAACACAGTGGTAATTGCAGCTGTCAGGGTAGTTTTACCATGGTCAACGTGACCAATCGTACCAATATTCACATGGTCCTTGTCCCTTACGAATTGTTGTTTTGCCATAACATCAAATTTTTAATTATTATCTAAATTCATTGAGCCGAAGATGAGAATTGAACTCATGACCTCATCCTTACCAAGGATGCGCTCTACCCCTGAGCTACTCCGGCCTTCTTTTAAAAGGAAACAGGAGTTAAGAGCCTGATCAAAACCCCGGTCCTGTAAATGAGCGGGAGACGGGACTCAAACCCGCGACCCTTAGCTTGGAAGGCTAATGCTCTATCGACTGAGCTACTCCCGCAAAATGCGGCGCAAATTTACAAAATTTTATCACAAACAACAGTAAACAGCTGCTTTTCTGAACACAGTATTCAAAATGTAAACAAAACTGTTAATTAAACACTATTTTCAATTGAAACTGTCTTAAATCCAGTTGTTTCTGAAACGTCCTTTGTAAAAGGGAGTGCAAATGTAAAATATTATTTTAAAAACCTGAAATAAAATGTAAAAATTAAATTTCATTTACTTTTAAGTTTCTCCTTGAATTTGCCTAACTGCTTACGGATGGCATCCAAAGCCAAATCAACTGCTTCCTCAAATGTGTCTGCCTTCTTCTTTGCAAAC
>JAAZGQ010000184.1 GCA_012511135.1 Bacteroidales bacterium
ACCTCTCCCGAAGGAGTAAGTTTGTTTTTTACAAAAAGCAGCAAGGCGACCAAAATGATGGTTACCAGTAAAAAAAGGGCAATACTTATTGACAGCGTTAAGACATTCAAAGCTAACAAAATCATCTATAATTCCTCCTAAAATTTAATCCCCATAAATCCCATAAACGCAATCCCCATCAAACCGGTGATGATAAAAGTTATTCCCAGACCACGTAATGGCTTGGGGACTTTGGAGTAGCTCATATGTTCACGTATGGCGGCTATACCCACTATGGCCAGCAGCCAGCCTATGCCGGAGCCCAGTCCGTAAGTTGTGGCCTGGCCTATGTTATCAAAACTCTTTTGTTGCATAAAAAGAGAACCTCCCAGTATGGCGCAGTTCACAGCAATCAATGGCAAAAAGATCCCCAGTTGAGAATAAAGCGCAGGAGTAAATTTTTCGACCACCATTTCAACAATTTGAACAATTGAAGCAATGATGGCAATAAATAAAATAAAGCTCAAAAAGCTTAGATCCATACTTGCCAGTTCAGGACTGAGCCAGCTCAGAGCTCCCGGTCCCAACACGTAGGTGTCCAACAAATAGTTGATGGGCAGAGTAATGACCAACACGAATGTGACGGCAATACCCAAACCTATTGAAGTCTTAACCGTCTTGGATACTGCAAGATAAGAGCACATGCCCAGAAAATAGGCGAAAACCATGTTGTCGACAAAAATCGACCTGATAAATATATTGACTGTTTCCATATAATTCTGATTGAAGGACTTAAGCTGATTTCTACTATTCCTGTAAATCTTTGTCAATACTGCGATGAACCCAGATAATACATCCTACCACAATCAAAGCCATGGGAGGTAAAATCATCAGACCGTTGTTCATATAACCGGCTTCGTAAAAAGACTCAGGGATAACAGTATAACCCATCAGGGATCCGGAACCCAAGAATTCACGGGCGATGGCTACTATCAATAATATGGCCGTATAACCCAGGCCGTTGCCGATACCGTCGAGAAATGAATCAAAAGGCGTATTGCCCAGAGCAAAAGCTTCCAGACGACCCATCAGGATACAATTAGTAATGATCAAGCCGATAAAAACCGACAATTGTCCCCAAACATCGTAAGCGAAAGCTTTAAGAATCTGTTCGACAATTATGACCAATGCCGCTATCACTACCAGTTGAACAATAATACGTATACGATTGGGAATGGTGTTACGCAACAAAGAAATAATGACGTTGGAAAATGCCAAAACTACCGTAACCGATATACCCATCACCAAAGCCGGTTTTACCTGAGCTGTTACGGCCAGGGCAGAACAAATGCCCAGCATCAGTACTACAACCGGGTTGTTTTTACTGATGGGATCGACCAAAATTTGTTTTCTTGATGCACTCATAGTTTATTCCTCCTTTTTCTCTGCTTCAACTTGTTCAAAAAAAGCCTTGTAGGCCCCCAGGCAACTGAGTAACATATCCTCTACCCCTTTACTGGTGATGGTTCCTCCCGAAATGGCATCTACTGCATCCTGATTGTCTGATTTTTGTCCGGCCTTAAGAACGGCTATGGATCGAAAATCGCCCTGTTTAAAAAGTACTTTACCCGAAAAAGGCTCCTGAAAAGCCTCAGTTGTTATTTCTGCTCCCAGGCCCGGAGTTTCTCCGGCATGAGAAAAGGATACGGCGTAAATCGTGTTCCTGTCTGCCTGCAGCGAAACATATCCCCAAACCGGCCCCCAGAGCCCTGCTCCGTAAACCGGCAGAATGTAGAGTGTTTTCCCTTCTGACTGAGCTTCATAAACCGGAAGTTGGCGCTCTTCCAAAGGTCTGATTATTTCTTTGGACATATCAACGCCAAAAGTGGCTTCCTGAGATTCATCCACTACCTGCCCATTGCTGTTCAGGATGTATGCCGTCTTTATGTTTGCCTTGTAAAGGTTTTCAGCATTATCCTTAGTTGCCTCCACTTTGATGGAACGCAAAATTTGTGTCATTTTGTCAATCTCGATGTTTTTATTGTGCTTCTCCTTGAGCAATCCATTGGTCAGCGCCAGGGCGGCAGCCACCAAAATGACCATCACTGAAGCATAAATAAACGTATAGGTATTGCTGTTCTTATTCATAGTCCTATATATTATCGGGCAATGCGTGCCCTTTTGAGCCGTTTTTTAATGTTGTTCTGAACCACTACGTAGTCAATCAGCTTGGCAAAAATATTCATCAGCAGGATAGACAGCATCATACCTTCAGGATAGGCCGGATTAAGTACCCGGTATAGAATGGCCAGAAATCCAATCAGAAAACCGTAAATCCATTTGCCCCTTTCGGTTCGGGTGGCTGTAACCGGATCGGTAGCCATAAAAATGGCTCC
>JAAZGQ010000014.1 GCA_012511135.1 Bacteroidales bacterium
CTGCAGCGTTAATTCATTTCCCAGGCCGGCTTCCATCATGGAGCCTGGCAAAGCCATCCGACCGGACAGTTCGGTATCAAACCATCTTTGGTCTATACCCAGGTCGCTTTCGTCCATCTGGAACTTCCACTCAGCTGCCAGATCCATCTCGTAGCGGTCGGATCGGCTGCAGGCGAGGCTTAAAAAGAGAAGTGCCGGTAATATCAGAGTTTTCATATTGATTGGATTTTTTCGGTGCTTAATTGGTTGATTGAACAGATGGATCGCGGTTAATTGCACTGGTCCACCGGGTGGCCCGGATCTCGGGCAAGATAACGGTGGGCGACAGAGCTGTGGTTAACCACACTGGTCCGCCAGGGCCGCCGGGTGGCCTGGCATTTCGTGCAGCACATCATTCAGGTGAAAGCGAGCCCCCGAATGGCTCTGATCGCTTTCCAGTACCCGGTTCAGCAAGTCCCGGGCCTCCTCCATGCGGCCCAGGCCCATCAGGCCCAGGGCTTTGATGTAGCGGCAATGGATCTGGTTGCGTCGGTTCAGGTCTTCTTCCCAAATCAGCAAATCGGGCAGGGAAACGGCAAAATAATCGATCTTTACCTGATCATTGATGTGTGCATCGCCGTAGTCTATCAGGGTGTTGAAGCGTTCATTTGCTTCTTCCCTGCGGCCAAGTTTCAGCAAGGACCAGCCCTGATAAAGGATTTTGTCCGGCTTTTGGTCGTTGTAAAAAAAGGCAGCGGCCGGCTCGGTGATTCCTTTGCCTGCATGTTCCCAACACCGGGCAGCTTCGTCCGCCCGGTTCAGGCCTTCCAAAGCGCAAGCCATCCAATAATAAATATCGTTTTCCTGCGCCACCAGCAGTTTGCCTTCTGCCAGATTCAGGGGATAGCTCAGCGATTGTTGCAGGAGTTTCAAAGCTGTCTCAAAATCCTTTTTCCTCAGGGCTTTTTTGGCCAATTCCAGCAGGCTCAACACATATTGCTCGCTGACTTTGCCTTCGCCTCCCTCCCAGGGATGAAATTTCCGGGACAACAAGAGCTCCAGGGCTTTTGCATGCTCTCCCAGCAAATTATACAAACTCAGGCGCTCCAGGTATAAGTCGTCACGCTGCTCCACCAGCGCCGGCTGTTGCTTCAAAAAGTCCAGACGTTGTTCGGGGCTGCGATTGAGGCGTTTATACAACTGGTCCAGCTCCATCAGCACCCGGGCGTCTCCAGGCTCCAGGGCATAGGCTTTTTCCATGCAGGCCAGGGCCTTGTCGGCCTGCTTAGCCTTGTTGAAATAATACAAAGCCAGATTCCTGAACACCGTGGGAAAAGCCTCGTCCAGTTCAGCCGACTTTTCCCAGCATTCAGCCGCATCGGCGTATTGGCGGGCATTATACCAAAAATTGCCCAGATAATAGTATGCTTTCGCTCCGGCAGGATGCATTTCTATGGCCAGTTTCAAGGCAGGAACAGCTTCTGTCTGATTGGGGAAACAATAAGCGGGCGAGGCCTGTCCGGCCCGATTAAAAGCCGCCAGAGCCGCCTTTTTGTCTCCCTGTTTATAGCTGCACCAGCCCAAAAGATACCGGGCCAAAGGGTATTCTCCCGATCGTTCCAGCCCTAGGCTCAACAAAGCGGAAGCTTCTGTCCACAAACCTGCCGCCGCGTAATCGAGGGCGTATTCCATGTAATTGTGAATGTTGTTGCGAATGCGTGCGGCAAAGGTTTCCAGGTCGTTTTGATCGCCCGAAAGCAGGAATTGCTCGTACAGCGCGCCAAAGTTGAAAGCGTCCAGGGCCAGAGCCTGTTCCGCCAGTTGCCGGGCTTGCTCAATCTGTTGCCGGGCCTGCCCGCTCTGCTGAGGAGCTTTCCCGGCCTGCTGAGGAGCTTTCCCGGCCTGCTGAGGAACTTTCCCGGCCTGCTGAAGAACTTGATCATCCGGCTGCAAGGCCGGCTTTGCGCTGCCCAGGCGACGAAGCAGGGCAATTTTGAGGTGCAGGGCCCGGTGGTCGTTGCTGTTGCACCCGAGCGACTTGTCCACATGCTCCAGGGCGGTCGAAAAACGCCCCCGGGCAGCGTCAATCTGCGCAAGATGCAGGTAAGCGGCATTCTGCCAGGCAGCGTTCCATGTAGCTTTGTAAAATGCTGCATAGGCCTCCTCCGGTTGGTCCTGAATTTGCAGAGATAAACCAAGATTGTAAAAAGCTTCGCCGTCGTAAGGATTGGGATTGCGCTCTGTCCAGGTGGCTATGGCCTTTTCGAAATGCTCTTGGGCAGAAGCGAACTTAGCTCTGCGCAGCAACCACAGGCCCAGGGCAGTGTTGCAACGGGTATCGCCAGGCTCTCGGCGCAGGGCTTCGTTATAATAATCCACGGGGTCGAAGGTGGCATGCCGGTATTGCTCCAGATGCAGGCCGGTCAAATACAATTGCTCCAGGCTCCGGATCTCTTCGGGAGCGTTGGCGGCTTGGGCCGGCTCGGGCATACTGTCCTCTTTAAGCTTTTCGGGCTGCCAGGCCACCAGAGTTCTGCCCTCTTGATCTGTCAGCGACAAGCAGAGCTCTTCGTACTTTATTCCCTCGGGCAGATCCAGGCTTTTTTGATAGGAAAGCCGGGGCGAAGCATCGTAGCGATCTGAAAAAAGACGCTTGCCTCCGGCCGACAATTCCACCTGGGCTTTGGGATATATTCCTGTTGTATAAAGCTTTATCTCAAGTGTTTTTCCCTGCAATTCCAAATTGAGCAGGGCCTCTTTGCCGGCATTTTTTACCAGGCCCAGATCGCGGTAAGGCATAAAATACTGCACAAAAGACTTCTCCTCGTTAGGAGCGAGCCAGGTAAAATCGGGCTGATTGTCGGTGTAAACGCCACACATCAGCTCAATGTAGGGGCCATCCTCGTCGGTCAGATTGCGATCCCAGGCTTGGCCAAAATCGCCGTTGCCCCAGGTCCATTGCTTCTTGCCGGGCGAAACATGATGATTGGCCAGATGCAAAAGGCCGCCCCGGCTGTCGTTCTCGTAGCCGCCCACAAAATCGTAACGGGAATTGACGGCCATGTAAGAAGTGGGCACAGGAATGTTCTTGTAGCGCGAGATATCGGTGCCCGGCGAATAATCCACCTTGTAATAAGTGCCTCTGGCGATGGGAAACGAGGATACATCGCGTTTGCCGTGGTCAAAAACGGCATGCACATCGGGCGGAAAAACCGATTGGTAATGATCGTTCACTTTAACGGCCGGATTGGCCCACCACAAAAAGGTCTGGGGCAGGTTGGTCCTGTTGTGGATTTTCACCTTGATCTCGATATAGGCTTTGCCGGGATGCAAAGTAAAACCGGCCATACCTTTGGTGCGCGACATCCGCTCCAGTTCGCTGCACCAGACGGTAGCACTGCCGTCGGGGTTTTCTTGCAAGATATAATCCAGTGGCTCGTAAGTGGAAGGCCGGTGATGCTGCGGCCAGTTAAACTCGATGCCCCCCGAAATCCAGGGTCCGGTGAGGCCGACCAAAGCAGGCTTGATAACGCTGTTGTAATAAATAAAATGGCGCTGCAGGCTTTTGTCGTATGCCATCTGAATGCGGCCGCCCAGGGCGGGTAAAACCATTATTTTGATAAACTCGTTTTCCAGAAACACCGCCAGCCATTCTTTATCGGCCTTGACATCCGAAATCTTTTCGATCACCGGATAAGGATACACCGCGCCGGAACTGCCCTGATAGACACGCTTTTCGAGAAAAATAGGATTCTTCTCGGGCTCCGCTGTTTCGTAGGTCGGGATGCTGACCAGCTCCTGCCATATCTTGACTTTGCTCATAATGTCAACTGTTTTTTAGTTTAAGCATCGTCTTTCTTCAGCTGTTGTTCAATTTCTTCGAGCGACTTGCCCTTGGTTTCGGGCAAAACGCGATAGATGTAAACAAAGCCGGCGATGCAAATGATGCCGTAAATCCAGAAAGTCCCCGAAGGGCCAAATGCCTGATTGAGCAAGGGGAAAGTGAGCACCAGCAGAGCCGAAGCTACCCAAAGCGAAAGCGTTGCCACAGACATGGCCAGGCCCCGCAACCTGTTGGGAAAAATCTCCGACAGCACTACCCAGGTGATGGGAGCCAGCGACATGGCATAAACAGCTATGGCACACACCACCAGCAGGAGCAGTGGCCAGCCGCTGACATTCAAAAAATAAAACAGGCCTATCAGCAGATATATCACAGCCAGACCTCCGGAGCCCAACAACATCAGCCGGCGGCGTCCCCATTTGTCAACCGTCCCCATGGCCACCAGGGTAAACACCAGGTTAGCACTGCCGGTGATGACGATATTGATAAACATGTCGTTCACCGAATAACCGGC
>JAAZGQ010000185.1 GCA_012511135.1 Bacteroidales bacterium
CGTTTTGGCGGGCTCCGAAATTATAACCCACCACGGGCTGCATGCCCAGGTTGAGGCCCAGAACCAGCATCAAAAAGAGCATCACCACGCTGTTTACTATGCCGTAGGCTCCTATGGCCAGGTCGCCCTGTTCGGCTCCGTACAACGCCAGGCTTCTGTTGATAATCACGACTACCAGGCTGGCCGATAAATGGATAAAAAAGGGAGACAGACCTATGGATAAAATATCGCCTATTACTTTCAATCTCAGCCTGAAATAGCCGCGCACAAAATGCAGGCTGTGTTTTTTGCTTACAAAGTGAGCCATTACCCAGATAAATCCGCTAAGCTGGGCAAAAGCTGTTGCCAGGGCCGCTCCGCGTATGCCCCATTTGAATACAAAAATAAACAGGGGGGCCAGCAGCACATTGACGCCAACGGTGAGCAGCGACGACCACATGGCTTTTTTGGGATAACCCGAGGCCCGCATGATGCTGTTCAGGCCCAGAAAATTGTGGTTGAGCACATTGGCGATGAGGATAATCTGCATAAAATCGCGGGCATAAGGCAGGGTCTTGGGGCTGGCTCCGAAGAGTATCAGCAAATCGTCCAGAAAAATCAGACCCAGGATTGTGAGCAGTCCTCCTATCAGAAAATTCAGGATCAGGGTATTGCCCAGAATGTTGGTGGCTTCTTTGCGGCGTTGCTGCCCCAGGCGTATCGAAACCATCGACGAAGCTCCTGCTCCCACCATGGAACCGAAAGCCGCCAGCAGATTCATAACCGGCAGAACCAATGCCAGGCCGGCAATGGCCATAGGGCCGACAGCGTTGCCAATGAAGATGCGGTCTATAATATTGTAAACCGAAGTGGCAGTCATGGCAATGATGCTGGGAATGGCAAATTCCAGCAGGAGCTTGTTGATTTTTTCCCTGCCCAGCCTTTGGTCAGAAACAGAAGAAGTCAGCAGGGCTGTACCCTGCTGACTTAAGTTCTGATCTGTCTTATCGTTTGTCACTAAATGGGAGTCGTTCGCTGCTACCAATGCCCCTTAATTATGTGGTTCTGAAATTTTGCGCAAAGGTAGTCCTTTTTGACGATATTTTACCTTAATCGCTGTACTTCTTTATCAGCCGAACCATCAATTTATTCAGCAATTCCACCTGATATTCGCCCACGCTGGCCTGAATGTGTTCGTTGCCCACTCCGCTGTCGTTGGTAATGAACACGTAGCTGCCGTTGGTGGCCATGGCCAGCAGGCGCATCAGAAATTCGGTTTCCTTGTCGATGCCGCTGGCGGTGATGGGAATAATCTTGATGCCCTTTTCGGCAGCCAGTTGTACCGAGGCCTGAATATCGTTGACGACAGCGGTGGTATAATGTGGCGGTGCATCCAGCAACAAAAAAGCGATGCGGGTTCTGGCCTGCTGAGACCACTGCAATTCATTCAGGGCTGTATTCAGAGCTGTATGTACGGCTTCGGGATAATCGCCGCCGGCATCGGCCCGCTGAGCCCCAATGTAATTGATGGTCGTAGCTGTTTCCGCCGTAAAACCGGAATGTTTTACCACATATTCGTCGCCTTCGTCGCGATAAAAGACGGCCGCGGTAAATAAATTCAAATTGATGTTGGTCTCCGATACGGAATCCAGCACATCCTGCAAATCGCTCTTGAGAAATTCCAGCTCATCGGACATAGAGCCGGTGGCGTCCACCACAAAGGCCAATTCAACCCGGTTGGGATTTTCGCCGGCACTGCTCAGGCTTATTTCGTTCCAGCCCTGATCAAAGCTTTTAAGCTCGCCTGTCCAGGCTTCGCCGTTGATGTAAAGCACATAATCGTTCATCGAGAGGCTCTCGGTTTTTTGAAACAGAGAGATCCACATTTCCGCCCTGCCCAAATTGTCGGTGCGGGCTTTCCAAAGGCTGTATTCTGCCCTCTTCAACTCCAGAGCTGCATTTACTACGGGATTTTCCCCATTGTTGAGCTGTACGGCGACACGATGTCCGGGATAAAATTTCCAATAGGGCGGATAATTGTCATAAATAGTGTCGTTGACCAGATTGCTCCAGAATGTCCAATTGTCCAGGTCGTTCCATTCGGCAGCTGTTACCAGTCCGGCCTGAAACTCGCCCTGGCCCTGATTAGCACCCGGACTGCCCGAATCTCCAAAAGATTCAGAACTGTAACCCGGAGGCAATTCATGGCCTATCTCTGAATCGCAAGCCGCGAAGGCCATTAACAGAGGCAGAAAAAGCAGAAATTTGGAAAGTTGTTTCATGATTGTTCGATTTAAATATTGAAAAAGTCAATGGTTCAAGGCTGAGGATTTTAAACAGCAGTAGTTTTCAAACGGGTATCTTGTTAAAGCTGAGTTTTAACGAAAACGGATTGTATCTGTTATGAGTTTTGAAAAAAGACTACGAATAAAAAGATGAAAAAACGGCCTGGATGCTACAAAAATGTCGCTGTCTTTTTCGGATTTTTGCGAAATAAATCCTATCTTTGAGTTTGATTTTTCAAAAACGGCATATGAAAGAAATAGAAAACCTGGAACTACTTTTCTTAAGTATAGAGGATTATTCGGAACTAAAAGAAGTTATGCAAATGGCTTACTCCAATATGGAGGGTTCCTATTGGAAAAAACACCATATCGAAAAACTGATCAGCCTTTTCCCCGAGGGACAGGTGGTGGTAAAAGTGAACGGCAAAATTGCCGGCTGCGCCCTTTCGCTCATTGTTCAGAGCCTACGATTCGAAAAAGCCCACACTAACAAACAAATAACCGGCAATTACAGTTTCGACACCCACGACCCCAAGGGCGATATACTATACGGCATCGATGTATTTATTAAGCCTGAATTCAGAGGTTTGCGCCTGGGCCGCCGATTGTACGACTATCGCAAGGAATTGTGCGAAAAACTCAACCTCAAGGGCATTTTGTTTGGAGGCCGCATAC
>JAAZGQ010000186.1 GCA_012511135.1 Bacteroidales bacterium
AGGGTGGTGATTTTGGCTATGGTTTTGCGCAAAACCGGATTCTTCAGTTTCTTAAAGGGAGGTGCCAGAGCAATCAAGCTTTCCTCCAGTTGAGGATAAGCTTCCAGCAGCTCGTATATTTTTGTTTTGGGGCTAATTATCAGATTTTCCATACTTAGTTGATTTAACTGTAGGATAAAATTCGTCTTTCGCCTTCGAGGGCTCTGTTTTCGGATAAATCCTGGGAGACTTCCAAGGTACCCAGGTATTCTCCTTTTTCGTCTCGTAAGGCAAAATATTCAATTTTAATGAATTTGCCTTTCATTTGGATCCAAAAGGGAGCTTGCGAAGCTTTGCCCGATTTGAAATCCTCGAGGATTTTTTCTACCACGTGGGCGCTGGCCGGCGGGTGACACAAACGCACATCCCGGTTGATGATGGAACGATTGCGGACAAAGATCCGGTCTTTGGCCTGACTGAAATATTTCACCTTATCAAATTTGTCCACGAAAGTTATATCTACGGGCAAAGTGTTGAGAATGGCCATAATTTCTTTGGCACTAAAACTGCCCGAGGGCAATTGAATACCCCCTTCGGCACTGTAATGACTCACGTCATTTTCTTCGGGCATTCCTTCGGGTTTCCATTCCACTTTGGGATCGTAGAGACAAAATCCGAATTCCAGGGTTTGTTTATGGATATTCCACCAATCTTCGGTGCTCAAAACATCCATACTCATGGGGAACAAGATTTCTTCCTCCTTCTGCACCATATCCCACAGGGCCTGAAGCACCGGGAAGAACAGCAAATCCAGCGCATCAGACAGGTCTGATTTTTTCAATTCTTTGTTCTGCAGCACTTCAATACTGCCTTTCAGTTGATCCCTGATTTCGTCGTGTTTACCCCACATAACTTTGGGCGGGCCCGTAATGCCTTTTTTCTCCATATGGGGGAACACCAGGTATTCTTTGCGCTGATAATGCTTGTCCACATCCATCAATTGATTAAAACATGACAATAAGTCAAAAACGTAAGAATGAAAAGCTGCTTCTGTTATATGTTGCAGGTTGTTGAGCAAAGCACGAGCCTGGTCAACCACTTTTTTAATTTCGATATTTTCCTGATAAAAAACATCTACCGGGTGTCCTGCCGGAAAAGCCTGGGCAGCACTAAGGTCAACATTGCCCTCCAAAACGGCTCCGTGGATGTCGCAAAGCTCCAGAATCTCGCTCTCGGGCAGGCCTTCTTCGATGAGTTCCTGCTCCACTTCGACCACTTCGTCGTAAGGAATGTTTTTGAGAGAGGCTGTCAGTTGCTGACGCACCACTTCGGCCGATTCGCCCCGATGCAGTTTAAGAATCAATTCTTTTAGTTGTTCTTTTCTCTTTTTGGAGTTATTGATCAATTCGCTCATAATTCGTGCATTTAAAAAACGACTAAAAATACACATTTTTTTGGAGTAAAACAGTCGATTAATGTAAATCAGACAGAAAGAAGACCCAAGATCCTATTTAACACTTTATCTTTTAGTTATTTAGCAACAAGGAAACGATACATCAGATACTGTATCGCTCACTTTTTAACTATGCCTGGACTATTTCCCTTTTTACTTCAATCGATTTAACTCAGGATTTCAAAGCCGATCTGTACGTGGTAACGGCCCTTTCACGGGCCTGAGTATGCTCTACCATCCCGGCCGGATAAGCCGCAGTATTTAATTCCGGGATCCACTGCCGGACGTAGGCCTTATCGGGATCGAATTTCCGGAGCTGCTCTGCGGGATTGAACACCCTGAAGTAGGG
>JAAZGQ010000187.1 GCA_012511135.1 Bacteroidales bacterium
ACTTTCACTATACCCGAGCTTAAAAAAGAAGCCAAAATCACCTTGGTTTCATCTACCAGTATTATAGAAGGGGGAGCACACGACGTCATCCTCAAAGACACCAAAGGCGAGCATTGATGCCTGCTTTAGCTTAATTCTAATACCTGTTGTTTACTTAGCTTCATTTATTAATTTATGGAGGACAATGTTATGAGAGAAAAATGCAATTCCACCAGCAACGCCGGAGGTGGTGCGGTGTATGGTTTAGGCATGATTGGAGCCGCGATCTTTTTTATTGGCCAGGCCACCGGTTTCTGGATGGGTGTGCTGGGTTTTCTAAAAGCCCTGATATGGCCGGTATTTTTGGTCCTTGAGGCTTTTAAATATTTGTCGATGTGATTTCTAAGACAAGTTATCACCTTTCTTTTTACGCAATCATTTATAAGGCTGTTGCTTGCCTGATTTTTTTTATAGCAATCAATGCAGCGACGCAGGCTCAAAGGCTGGATTTTGCTATCGACCAACAAAAGGACGAGCAGGGAGCTTATAGTCTCAAAATTCCCCTACCCGAAGGAGTGTATCGTGTTCATCTGGTGCTGGGATCAGGTGAAGCTGCCGGTCGTACTGTGGTACGGGCAGAATCCCGTCGTTTATTTGCCAAAGAGATAATTAGCGAGCCAGGTCAGTTCGTGGAGTTTTCTTTTACGGTTCACAGACGCAGTCCTCAGATTTCCGAACAGGAAAAAGTCCGGCTTAAACCCAGAGAGCTGAACAAACTCAATTGGGACGACTATCTCAACCTGTAAATAAGCGGGCCGCAATCCCAGCTAAGCAAGATAGACATAGAATATGCCGGGGAGGTGCCGGTAGTGTTTCTCTGCGGCAATTCCACTGTAGTTGATCAGGACAATGAACCCTGGGCCAGCTGGGGGCAAATGATTACTGCTTTTTTTGACGACAGAATCTGTTTTGCCAATTACGCCGAATCGGGCGAATCAGCCAATAGTTTTATTGCAGCCGGCCGGTTGAAAAAGATTATGACTCAAATCAAGCCCGGCGATTATGTATTGGTGGAATTTGGACATAACGACCAAAAACAAAAGGGAGAAGGCAAGGGGGCTTATCTGTCTTATTGGAAAAGCCTGACCGAGTTTATCGATCAAGCCCGGGCAAAACAAGCCATACCTGTGTTGATTACACCCACCCAGCGCCGAAGCTTTGGAGAAGACGACCGAATAAAGGATACTCACGAGGACTATCCCCAGGCCATGCGCGATCTGGCCAGAGAAAAACAAGTGCCTCTGATTGACCTGCATCAAATGACCCGTGTTTTGTACGAAGCTCTGGGAACGGAAGGTTCCAAAAAAGCCTTTGTCCATTATCCGGCAGGCAGTTTCCCGGGTCAGTTTCAGGCTCTGGCAGACAATACACATTTCAATCCTTATGGGGCTTATCAGATTGCCAAATGCGTGATAATGGGAATGAAAAACCAGGACTTACCGCTGGTTGAATTTTTAAGAGAGGATGTGATTTACGATCCGGCTTTTCCGGACGATCCCGACAGCTTCAGCTGGTGGTCGTCTCCTTATGTTGATCTTCAGAAACCCGACGGCAATTGATGATGAAAAAAACACTGGGCCTTGTATTTTTATGTTTTTGTCTGGTGGCAGGAGTTTATGCTCAGTTTTACTCCGGAGGCACTGATCCGGCTCGTCTTAAATGGCAAAAACTCGAAACGGAGAATTTCCGGCTGATATATCCCGCCGGAGTGGATTCCCTGGCCTTAAGATACGCCTGGTTATTGCAAACGGCCGGACTGCGTAGCATTGAAGGATTAAACATCAAAGCCCCAAAAAAACTTCCGGTTATACTGCATCCATATACTACTCGCAGCAACGGCTTTGTGGTATGGGCTCCCAAACGGATGGAATTGTTTTGTCTGCCTTCGGTCGGGGGCGAGCCTCAGAACTGGGAGATCAGCCTGGCTCTGCACGAATCCAGGCATGTGGGGCAAATGCAATGGGCCGGAGAGGGTCTGTTTTCCAAATTGTACTGGTTTATGGGAGAACAATCCCAGGGTTTGGCTGCCGGCTTGTTCGATATGTTTTCGGTGGGTTTGCTCGAAGGGGATGCCGTTATGACCGAAACAGCCTATTCTGCAGCCGGGCGGGGTCGCCAGGCGGAATTTCTGATGCCTTACAAGGCCTGTTTTGTGGATTCGGTGAAATTTTCCATAGATAAATGGCATTTCGGTTCTCTTAAGCATTTTATTCCCAACGAATACGCTTTGGGCTATCTTAAACTTTCGGCCGGGACTTATCTGAATTCTTCTTCCGTTTCTGCTTTAT
>JAAZGQ010000188.1 GCA_012511135.1 Bacteroidales bacterium
AGGCAAGATTACAGCTATCCCGCACAATCCGGGAGAAACTGTTTCGGAGGACGATGTATTAATGAAAATCCAGTAATGCCCTATGAACGACATCTTCGATAAGCTTTACAATATGACCGCCTTTAGCAATATCATTGCTGAACCGCAGTTTCTGATTATGTATGCTATTGCTATTATTTTGCTCTACCTGGGCATCAAAAAACAATATGAACCTCTTTTGCTGGTACCGATAGCTTTCGGCGTTTTGCTCGCCAACTTCCCCGGCGGGGGTATGGGTATTGTCCAGGCAGACGAGCAGGGTATGGTTGAAGTTCAGGGGGTAATGAGAAACATCTGGGAGATGCCCCTGCACGACATTGCACATGAACTGGGCCTGATGAATTTTATTTATTATATGCTCATTAAAACCGGCTTCCTTCCGCCCATTATTTTTATGGGGGTAGGTGCCTTGACCGATTTCGGTCCCATGCTGCGCAACCTCAGGTTATCTATATTTGGAGCAGCAGCTCAACTAGGCATCTTTACCGTTCTGCTGGTAGCTATTTTATTAGGTTTTACACCAAAAGAAGCAGCATCCCTCGGAATAATCGGAGGTGCTGACGGTCCAACGGCCATCTTTACCACCATCAAACTGGCTCCGCATTTGCTGGGACCTATTGCTATAGCTGCTTATTCTTATATGGCCCTGGTTCCGGTAATAATTCCCCTGGTGGTAAAACTCACCTGTACCAAAAAGGAGCTCTGCATCAACATGAAAGAGCAGGAAAGAAAATATCCCTCCAAAACCGAGATCAAAAATCTCAGGGTAGTGAAAATAATTTTCCCCATAGCCGTCACTACAGTAGTTGCCTTGTTTGTGCCCGGTGCTGTGCCTTTGGTAGGAATGTTGATGTTTGGTAACCTCGTCAAAGAAATTGGAGCCAACACCTTCCGGCTTTTTGACGCTGCTTCCAACAGCATCATGAATGCAGCCACCATTTTCCTGGGATTAGCCGTAGGCGCCACCATGACCAGCGAAGCATTTTTGAACTGGACAACCATGGGGATTGTTATCGGTGGTTTCCTCGCCTTTGCGCTGTCCATAGCCGGCGGAGTCTTCTTTGTAAAAGCGGTCAACCTCTTTAGTAAAAAGAAAATCAATCCGCTCATTGGTGCCACCGGCTTGAGTGCCGTTCCCATGGCCTCTCGTGTTGCCAATGAAATAGCGCTGAAATACGACCCCAAAAATCATGTCCTGCAATACTGTATGGCCAGCAATATTTCCGGGGTTATCGGTTCTGCCGTTGCTGCCGGTGTGCTGATTTCGTTTTTGGGTTAACACTCATACTGATAAATTCCAGAGAGGCTATACCACTGTGTATAGCCTCTCTGTTTTTGTCAATGTATCTTTTCGGGGACTCATTCACGTTTTTACCTATTATTACTTAACTTTGCAGCATGTTATCCGTAGAAAATCTTAAGGTTGAATTTGGCGGTTTTACACTCCTGACCTCCATCTCCTTTGTTATCAACAAAAAGGACCGCATCGCCCTGATCGGAAAAAACGGAGCAGGCAAATCTACTTTGCTTAAAATTCTGGCTGGCCTGGAAGCTCCCGGTGAAGGCAGGTTGGGCATTGCCAAAGAAACATCGATTGCCTACCTGCCCCAGGTAATGACCTGCACCGACAACTGTAGCGTAGTCCGGGAGGCAGAAAAAGCCTTTGAGCATATCCTAAAACTACAAAACGAAATAGAGCAGATTCACCATCAGCTTAGCGTGAGGGAAGATTACGAATCAGAAGACTACCACCGGCTTATCGAAAAGCTGGATCAGAAAAGTCAGATCCTAAGTATGACCGATTCCGGCAATTATATAGCAGAAATTGAAAAAACTCTCTTGGGCCTGG
>JAAZGQ010000189.1 GCA_012511135.1 Bacteroidales bacterium
GTCCGGTCGATACTGTTTTGTTGGACAACAATCGCTTAAGATTGCAAAAGAATTATTTGTTGACTTCTTTTGACGCTGAATTGCATTACATTCCCCCCATAGAACTGAAAGTAGACGGAGCAAGCTATTATAGCCGTTATTTGTCTCCTAAGGTAATAAGTTTCGAAGCGGACACAGCCAGTACCGAGCTGTTTGATATCAAGGGCATTGAAAAACCCCCTTTTGTAATCTGGGATTACGCTTTGCCGGCCGGCTATGTGCTGGGAGGTCTTCTATTGTTGTTGCTGGGGTATTATATGTATAGACGATTCCACAAAACTAAACAATCACAGGAGGCAGAAGCTGATCCGGAACTTGTATTGCCGCCCCATATTGCCGCTTTGCAGGCTCTGGACAAAATCAAAAGCGAAAAAGCCTGGACCGAAGGGAAGTATAAACTATTTTATACTCAGGTAACAGATGTTCTGCGTAAATATATGGAAAGGCGCTTTGATATTCCGGCCATGGAGCTCAGTAGCTCCGAAATCCTGGATTTTTTCAGAAAAAACTGGGAAGCGCAGCCTGTATACGAACAATTGAAACAATTATTGATGCTGGCTGATTTTGTCAAGTTTGCCAAGTTTAATCCCCTGGAGTCGGAAAACCAGCAGGCCTTGAACCATGCCTATGGTTTTGTAGAGAAGACTATGCCCGAAGAGCCCTTGAATACAGAGTCCGAAACGAAGATGAAAGCAAGTGCCCCGGTGCAGGATAAAGAAAGTGTTTAATGATTTACAGAAGTTTGTAGTATGATATTTGCACAGCCCTATTATTTGTTCCTTTTACTCTTGCTTATACCGGCCTGGGTATGGTATTACATTAAACGGAAAAAACGATACGCCAGCCTGCAGGTATCCAATACTTTTGTATTTCAACAGCAAAAGCCCGGCTGGAAAAATTATCTTCAGCATGTGCCCCTGGTGTTGCGCAGCCTTGCTTTTGCCTTGTTGGTAATTGTGTTGGCCCGCCCACAATCGGTGGACAGCTGGAAGAACACCACCACTGAAGGCATAGATATTGTCCTGGCTTTGGACATTTCGACCAGTATGCTGGCCGAAGACCTCAAACCCTACCGTCTGGAAGCGGCCAAAAGTATTGCTTCTTCGTTCATAGCCAGCAGGGATAACGACAACATCGGCCTGGTTGTGTTTGCCGCCGAAAGTTTTACTCAATGTCCGCTGACCACAGATCATGCTGTGTTGATGAATCTGTTTGGCAGTATACAAAGCGGCATGATAGAAGACGGTACAGCCATAGGACTGGGCCTGGCCAATGCCGTGAGTCGGATTAAAGAATCTCAGGCCAAATCCAAGGTTATCATTTTGTTGACCGATGGCACCAACAACCGGGGCGAAATCGATCCAATCACAGCGGCCGAATTGGCCAAAACTTTTGGAATCAGGGTGTATACCATTGGAGTCGGAACCATAGGCAAGGCTCCTTATCCCTTCAGAACTGCCAACGGAGTAGTATACCAAAACATTGATGTGGTCATTGATGAGGAACCCCTCAGGCAAATTGCCGGCATGACCGGAGGAGTGTATTTCCGGGCAACAGACAACAGCAAATTGCAGGGAATCTATCAGGAAATTGATCAATTGGAAAAAACCAAAATTGAGGTACAGGAATACAGTAAACGCAAGGAAGAATATAAACTTTTTGCTTTGTGGGCTTTAGCTTTACTGGTCATGGAAGTTATTTTACGTCAAACAATATTGCGCAGTTTGCCTTAAAACCAGAGTGTTATGTTTCGATTCTCCGATCCGGACTATTTATATTTACTTATACTGCCCTTGCTGTTTTTCGGTTTGTTTCTGCTCTTAAACCGCAGGGATCAAAAACAGCTTCGTAAATACGGAAATCCGCAGTTGCTCAAAGCTTTGATGCCGGAAGTTTCTACTGCCCGGCGCTGGCTGCATGTCCTTCTACAATTGACTGCCTTACTTGTAGGTGTATTTATGGTGGCCGGGCCTCAGTTTGGCTCCAAACTGGAAAAACAAAAACGACAGGGAGCCGAGGTTATTGTTGCCTTGGACGTTTCCAACTCTATGATGGCCGAAGATTTAATACCCAATCGCCTGGAAAAATCAAAACAAACCCTCTCTAGGTTGATAGACCAGTTGGCCAACGATAAGATCGGTTTGATTGTTTTTGCAGGAGAGGCCTACACCCAACTGCCCATTACGGCCGATTATATTTCGGCCAAAATGTTTTTGAATACTATTTCAACCGAGCTTGTCCCAACCCAGGGTACCGCGATTGGTTCCGCCATACAACTGGCTCTACGTTCGTTCGGCTTGGATCAGGAAGCAGAACGAGCCATCGTGGTGATTACCGACGGTGAGAACCACGAAGACGATGCCGTTTTGCAGGCTCAGGAAGCTCAAAAACTGGGAATTAAAATTCATGTAATCGGCATGGGCTCTCTCAAGGGAGCTCCCATACCCCAGGGCCTGAACAACGACTACCACAAAGACAAAGAAGGTAACGTGGTTATCACCAAACTTAATGAAGAAATGTGTCAGCAGATTGCTTTGGCCGGCGGAGGAGTATATGTACGTGCTGACAACACCAATACAGCACTCAGGGTTTTGAACAAAGAATTGGACTCGATGAAAAAGTCCGATATTGAAACGACAGTGTATGCAGAATACGACGAGCAATTTCAGGCGCTGGCCTGGATAGTCTTATTGCTATTGTTTGTGGATATGTTTATTCTGGATAAGAAAAATCCGGCCTTACGTAGGCTGAAACTCTTTTGATATGAGAAGCATATTTATATATACGTTTTTATTTCTGTTCAGCCTGACGGCAATTGCTCAAAAAGCAGAACGGAAACATATTAGAGAAGGCAATAATCTTTTCGAAGAAGAAAAGTTCACCGAAGCCGAAATTGAATACCGCAAGGCTTTGGAAGTGGACAGACAATCGCCCGAAGGCATCTTCAATTTAGGGAACTCCTTGTTTAAGCAGGAAAAACCTAAAGAAGCCATAGAGCAATACCAACAGATTACCGGTACCGGGAAAGATTCTGTGCGATTGTCTTCTGCCTGGCATAATACTGGAAACGCCTATATGCAGGCACAGGATTTCGGCAAAGCAATTGAGGCTTACAAACAGGCCTTGATCCATAATTACAAAGACGATCAGACTCGCTACAATCTGGCAGTGGCCCAGGCTATGTTGAAAAAACAGCAGCAGCAACAACA
>JAAZGQ010000190.1 GCA_012511135.1 Bacteroidales bacterium
TGACAGATGAAACAGGAAAAAGAAAATAACAAAACCAGCAGGCATTTTGCCTTTAGCGAATTTTTGGACGGGAGTTTCCTGGATAAAAATTTCTTTCGCAAACATGCCAAGTTGCTATTGTTGATTGTGGTGCTTTTGTTTGTATATATAAGCAACCATTATTCAGTAATTATGAAATTGGCCGAAATCAACCGGCTGCAGGTAGAGCTTAACGATGTGAAATACGAGGCATTGATGTATTCTTCTGAGTTGATGCAGGAAAGCCGCCAGTCACATATTAAATCCATGGTAGAAGAAAAAGGTCTGGAATTAAAAGAATTGACAGAACCCCCTTATATACTTGAACTGAAGTAAGAACTCATAAAAAGGCATACAGAGCCGGTAAGAAATGAACGAGCGCACGGGAGAAGAAATATCCAAAGGTATACGCAAACGCTATTTGATCATAGTGGTTTTGTGTTTCGGTGTAATGCTGTTTGGTATTCTCTATGCTGCTCTTCATATACAGTTTGCCGAAGGAGCAGCCTGGGCTGAGTGGAAAAACAAACAGCAACGCGAAAACGTGGTGGTTCCTGCCAGCAGAGGAAATATATTTTCGGACGAAGGTTTGCTTATGGCTGTTACCGTGCCAAGCTATGCCTTGTATATGGATTTTCAGACTGTGCACAAGGATACGCTAAATAAATATATGAAACCTCTTTGCCGGGCTTTGTCGCAAAAATACGGGGATCTGTCACCGGCAGAATTTGAAGTCAGACTGCGTAAGGGGGAGCGTTTGGCCAGCCGGGAATACCTGGTACATCCCCGAAGAGTGTCTTACGCAGACTGGAAAGAAATCAAAACTTTCCCCTTGTTTAGTAAAGGCCGTTATCAAAGTGGTTTGTACGAAAAAAAATACCTGGAACGCCAAAAGATGTTTGGTTCACTGGCCTCGAGGACCATAGGAGATATTTATGCCGAATTCGACAAGGGAGGGCGCAATGGGCTGGAGCTCAAATACGATTCTCTTCTTCGGGGGCTTGACGGGATGTCTACCCGTCAAAAAGTGGCCGGCACATACATGAATGTCAACGACAAAGAGCCCATTGATGGTTGGAATTTAAAAACGACTATTAATATTACCATGCAGGACATCGTGGAGACGGCTTTGAACGAAATGCTTCACAAAACCAAGGCTGCCTCGGGAACGGCTGTTTTGATGGAAGTAAAAACCGGCAAAATAAAAGCCATTAGTAATTTGGGTTTAACCTCCGGCGGCAGTTATCAGGAAATTCAAAATTACGCGGTGAGCGATTTGAGCGAACCTGGATCCACTTTCAAAACCATCGCCATGATGGCCGCCCTGGAAGAAGGGAAACTGAAACCCAACGATTCTGTAGACACCCGGGAGGGACTGGTAAGAATGTACGGCCAGGTAATGCGAGATCATAATTATGAACACGGAGGATATGGTAAAATAACCGCTGCCAAAAGTATTTGGTATTCTTCCAACATCGGTATATCTACTTTGATCGACCAGGCCTTTGCTGACGATCCTGCCCGTTTTGTAGATCGCTTATACAAAATGAAGATAAATCAGCCTATTGATATTGAAATTCCCGGGGCAGGTTATCCGGACATTCCTCATCCCAAAAATAAAAACCGTTATTGGTCCAAAACCGACTTACCTTGGATGTCCATAGGTTATGTGGTGCGTATCCCTCCGATATACACCCTGACTTATTACAATGCCATTGCCAACGATGGCTGTATGGTTAAACCTTATTTTGTGGAGGAAATTTTCAGAGACAATCAGGTTCATAAAAGTTTTAATACTGAGGTACTGAATTCCAGATTGTGTTCTGACCGGACATTACGCGAAATAAGAGCGATGCTGGACAGTGTCGTCGAAAAAGGTACAGGCTCAGCAGCCAAAAGCAGTTTTTTCCCAATTGCCGGCAAAACCGGGACGGCGGTTTTATCCAAAGGTTCCATGGGATACAAGGCCGGTGGTAAGAATTATCAGGTTTCGTTTTGCGGTTATTTCCCCTCTGATCGCCCCAAATACAGCGCAATTGTGGTGATACGCGACCCTGTGGTAGGTTATGCTTCGGGAGGTGTAATGGCCGGAGGAGTGTTCAAGAAAATTGCAGAACAGATTTACGCCAGGGAATTGTGGATAGACCTGAACAGTAAGCTCATCGAAGAAATGGATTACGCGGGTGTTCCGAAAATGAAAACAGGCTTGTCAGAGCCTTGCTATTATATTATGGATAAGTTGAATATTAAATACGACGATTCTAAGATAGTTACCGGGAATCTTCCTCTTGTTGCAGTACAGGAAGCAGAAAACAACAGGCTGGTGCTGGAAGAAAGAACGCTTATCGAAAATTTGGTGCCCAATGTGTTGGGCATGGGAGCCAGGGACGCCATCATGTTGCTGGAAAAATGGGGTTTACAAGTAAGAATTAACGGCAAAGGCAAGGTAGTTCAACAGTCACTTCGGCCAGGTACTGTTGCGCACGAAGGACAGCAAATTGTATTACGTTTGAATTAAGGATAAAATGAAACTTAGTCATTGCATAGAAGAATTGAGCATTTTGGAGCAA
>JAAZGQ010000191.1 GCA_012511135.1 Bacteroidales bacterium
AGCTTCCCATGCTGCATATTCTTTTTCAAAGGATTCTCTGTCTATGTCTACTTTCATTTCAGGAATTTTTGAACATGAAAGTATTGTACCCATTGAAAAAACTGAAATTAAAAATATCTTTTTCATTTGTCTATTGCTTTTTGATGTTAATAATATCTAACCTATAATTGGAGAAGTTGTATCCTAATTCATAAACATTCACATTATCCGAATAAAACCATCCATTGAAATCTCCACCCCACCCCCAATTCATGTCATAATAATAAGATATTACACCGCCTGTTGACCACGGACTTTGAAATGAGGGGACATAATCCCATTCATTTTTACTCGCGTAATAGTAAGATCCAGGACCGCCCATGAGAAATTCTACAAAATAAATATCCTCATTGGTTTCAGCAATATATCCATCGCATACCCAGGCATGAGCAGCCGTCTCATCGTTCGGATCTGTTCCCTCCATCCAAACGGGCCGTTCAGAATCGAGCTGAGCACGGACAGTTGAGCTATTATGTGTCACTAGACTCATGGAAGACGAATAACCATATTTGCTGAGTTGTAGCGCAGCTATTGCAGCGCTAGCTGGAATAGACGTAGAAAGACTATCGTCACCGTTTCCAAAATCAGCATTCATATCAAACGCCAGGTTGTATAAAAAATTTTGAGTCACCGTAGATGAACCTCCTTGTTGTATCATCGTATCCCAGTCAAGGTCACTGGGCCATGTATGATACGACATTATTTGTGCAATCGCAATAGTAGTACAACCCAGATAAGGCCGTTGCCCATTTTTTAATGGCACTTGACTATTGTATGGATACACTTGATCCCAGGCTGTCTGGAGAAAGGGCCCAACCTGAGAAGATTCGGACCTTACACCTATTGTAACAATAGTGTGATCAGGAGTCCCAAACAAATCACCAATACCCCACCAACCCTGGTAATTGTTTAAACTAATCAGGCCATTTGCATACGCGCTTGATAAGCTATAAACAGTGAAACCCAATTGATTTAGTTCAGCTATTCGATTCTCCCTTGCAAGATCTTGTTCTGGTGTCAGACTTTTTGTGACGACAGTGGAAGAAATCATATTGGCATTTGTTTCATACTGCTGCCATAATCTGTGAATTTCTGCCTTTGTTGCCTCATCCAAAGATCCACTCTGACGAATAGCCTCTTTTGTCTCTTCCATCCAAACTGCCACACCTCCCATGTCATCACTTAGTACAAAATCATTTTCATCAGAATAAGCAAGAATTGGATAGTAATCCTTAGTGGCACTCACGACCACAAAACCACCCCCGTAATAATTAATTACGTACATCATAGGAGCATTGTCATTTTTACCGTCCTTGACAGTTTCTGTTGAAGTATCCCGATCGTAGCTTTTTGTAAGAGGGTCATTCGTCAATTGGCCAAAAAATGTCGCTGCAATGTCGGTAGCTTTGGTGACGGAAACAAATGAATCATCGCTATGGTTAATAAACTCTTTATCTTGTATTTCCTGAATGGAATTCATTTCTTTATTACAAGCAAAGAATAATAGCGTAATGCTCAGTAAAGCAATAAATTTAAATAAATTTTCCCTTCTTATATTCAGAGTAATTTAAGTATTTATATACGACAGTAACAAACTTTTTCATTTCGATTTGATTTATTTATGCTCCACTTTGATTCCAGAGAGTTCAGATCAACTTCAAGCAATTTATCTATTAAATCCCAGAAAGTCAATAGCCTTAGAAAAAGTTTCGGTTAAATGAAGGTTAATGTAGATTAATTCAGCAAGTTATGTTTTAAAAGTTTCGCCCTGAAAAATGAAATGCAGTTAGTTTTCTTCCAGTTAGCGCGGTTCCTCCGACCAGGAAAACAACACCGGTTGCAGGACATAAAACATGGCAATCCTTGATTTACGTTCGCCGGCGCGCTGGTAAAGGTTCACGGCCCAAAGGGCCAGCAAAAGGGCCACCACCTCCGAGATCATGTAATTCTCGTTGCACAACAACAGCCATACAAAGGCAGATGGCAGAAGGGTCAGTGGATACAAAAGAGGGTTGACGTGGGCACTGCCAGAAACTCGGCCAGGAACTCGACCAGCCACTCGGTCAGGAACCCCGTATGAAATCCGGGCCACCAGCCGTTGCATAAGCACCAGCAACAAAGCTATGATAAGGGCTCCGGCCCACGGGTAAAGGAAGAACTGAGTGATAAAACCGCCCAGGTAAAAGGAAAAGCCTTCCGGATGCAGGACCGTGTCCATGAAATAGTCCGTCCCAAACCGGAAAAACTGGAACTGTTCGTGAAACCGCAAATGGTACGGAAGCACTAACCAGAAAAAAAGAAAAACACCCAGCCCGAAAACCAGTGAAGAGACTTTTCGCATAGTGCAAAGTTAAGAAAAAGCTTTGCTTTTTAAGCTAATGGAGGTGGAACCTCTTTTAATCGCCGAGTGGGCTTTTAAAGCTGAAATTATATGGGAGGTGGTAAGTAACAGACATGTTAGATTAATTCATAAAATACTGCCTATGTGCGTGTTACAAAAGTATGGCTGTTTTCTCCTACTTACCACCCTCCCCTGTTTTTGCCGTTTTAAGTCAATTTGAGGGGGAGGTAGTAAGTAATGACTTTGTGGGAAAACGCCATATGTGTTTGTTATTATGAAAGTTACAAGAAGAAGCGCTGGTTTGATTACTTACTACCTCCCAGTCACCTCAAAGAGGGTCCGTCTGTTGTATTTACGGGCTGCCATCTGTGCGGCTGCCAGGCACTCAACTGTGTACTGCCGTTGCCGTTGCCACCACAAAGCCCGGGAGCTTTTTGGGGAACGCCGAGGCTCTCGGGGCTTTGTGGTGCAGCAACTATGGTCGCCTGGTGGTCTTTCAAAGCGGTGCGCCAAAAGCTTTTGGCGCTTATCATATGCTGCTTCGCAGCACCCATTTGAGTTATGGCGGCTTTGTGGGAACGGATTTGCAAAAATCTGCCGGTTCGTCCTCAAAAAGGGCCGGTTTTGAGGATGGATTGCCAAAAAACACTGGTTCGTCCTCAAAAAGGGCTGTTTTTGAGGATGGGTTGCCAAAAACTACCGGTCCGTCCTCAAAAAGGGCTGTTTTTGAGGATGAGTTGCGAAAAAACACTGGTTCGTCCTCAAAAAGGGGCGTTTTTGAGGATGGGTTGCGAAAAAACACTTATTGACTTCAGCGTGTTATACCTGAGTTTAGTTTACTTACCAAGTCTTATCCCTGTCAGACAACTCTTTGGACGAATAGGACTATGGAGACTATGGAACGAACTCTGTTATGTTTAACTCAAAAGACGAATTAAGACCGGGAGGTATCTC
>JAAZGQ010000192.1 GCA_012511135.1 Bacteroidales bacterium
CCTGTATTGCTGCGGGTATGATGGTCATCTTTAGCTTCCTGGCGGTTGACAGGGCCACGGTCGATAAATTGGCTCCGGTATCAAAGACAAAAGCAATTGTGTCTGCTCCGTTGTTGATTTTTAAATTACTGAGGCCGATTTCGTCTTTTTCGATCCTGATGCGGCTGTTTTCCCTGATGACTATTTCTTGTTTTGGAACATTTTCCAGCGCTTTCCAGAGTGTCAGGCTGTTGTTGGTTTCGGCCAGCTGATTTTCGTCGAGTAGATGTGGAAAAGAATTCAGTATCACCTCCAGGGCTTCTTTTGCTCCCCGGTAATCGCAGAGCTTAATGGCGTTGTCGGCCCGGAGCTGATAGAGTTGAACCAGCACTGAGTCTGGAATAATCTTGCCGGAGGAAGGCGTTGTGGTCCTTTTGTGTCCTTTTTCGGGGCTGGAATTATATACCGTTTTGATCAATTTTTCTCTGGCCGGGTTTTGGGCCGCATTGACCAGTCCTGCAGGAACGGGTCTTTGAGCCATTTTGAGCAGTTTCCCGATTTTTTTGTTCGATACGGCCGGCTTATTGAAAGCATTCTCCAGTATTGCCTCTGTCAGCAGTCGCTCAGTGAGGCTGAGTGTTCTTTTATGCTGCTCATATAGCTTTTGAGCCTGGAAATAATGATCCTTGTCCAGGTAAAGACAGATAGTGCTGAAGGGCGTATTGTTTTCCGGTCCCGAAGCCCTGTTTTGTGCCGGGGCTGTGATTATCCAAAGGCCGGCCAGAAGCAATAGTACCGGGAGATTAGCTTTATTCAGCTGCCTGATTTGCATCGGTTTGATCTGCTTGTTCATTGTCTTCTGTCTCTTGGGGCAGCGTCATTTCTTCCGCTTTCTCCAGCTCCTCGTCCAGGCTTTCAATCTCTTGTTTATTTCTTTCGTGAACAGACTTCATTTCGTTCAGCCTGGCTTCTGCCTGCCTGATCTTTTCGTTTTTGATCTGTTCTTCTTCGGCATTGAGCAAGCCCTTTTGTTTTTGTTGAGCAACTTTTTCTTTGGCCTCCTGGATTTTTGCCTCGTTGTTTTGAATTTGTTCCTTTTGTTCAGTCATTTTTTGCTCAGCCACAGCCTTTTTTTCCTGAGCCTGCTTTTTTGCTTCGGCAGCCCTTTGTTGACCAAATTCCCTGCCACTCAGTCCCTGCTTGTTTCTGCCAAAAGCATTGCCGCGCTCTGTCTCTTTTGATTGCTCCCGGGCAGCGGTTTGTTCTTCTTCGTTCAAAACCTGATCTGTAACCAGACTGTCCTGAGTCGCTTTTTCAAGCTGAGTTTGCTTCTGTTCAGTTACTTGTTTTTCTCTTCCTTTGCCTTTGCCCTTGCCCTGAGCCTGGGTGTACACAAAAGCGGAGCCTACAAAGAGGGCTATGGTAAATACAATAATCTTTTTCATAATCGCGTGGAATTAAATGTCGTTTAACAAAGAATCGATCTCAGATTGGGCCTTTTTCAAAGCCTCTTCTGTTGCTTTTATCGATTCATCCAGATTTTGAACCTTTTGTTCAATGTTTTCAATCTGCTGTTGTACCGCCTCGGGTACATCACTGCTTTGTTTTTTAGCTCCCGAGCATGA
>JAAZGQ010000193.1 GCA_012511135.1 Bacteroidales bacterium
GAGTTTGTCCGCCAGTGGCTCATCGAAAACGGCTTCCAGGGCAAAAGCGGCCAGCAGGTACCTTTTATGAGCGACGAATATTGCCAAAGCGTCTCGGAGCGTTACATCGAGCTCTTCGAAAAAGTAACCGGCGATAAATTTGTCCGGGCCGAAACAGAGGATGTGAGTGCGCGCATAGAACGCAATGTCTCCGATTTTTTGAAAAACAGCTAATCATGTCTGACCAGCGTTATCAGTTAAGAGGAGTTTCTGCCGGCAAGGAAGATGTGCACAATGCCATCAAAAACATCGACAAAGGGCTTTATCCTAAAGCCTTTTGCAAGATTATACCCGATATCCTGGGCGGAGATCCCGATTATTGCAACATTATGCATGCCGACGGAGCCGGCACCAAATCCTCGCTGGCTTACCTCTACTGGAAAGAAACCGGCGATCTTTCGGTATGGAAAGGCATAGCTCAGGATGCGCTGGTTATGAACATCGACGATTTGCTTTGCGTCGGAGCCACTGATCACATACTGGTTTCTTCTACCATTGGCCGCAACAAACATTTGATTCCGGGCGAAGTAATCTCTGCCATTATCAACGGAACCGAAGAATTGCTCGAAGAACTCCGCTCCATGGGTCTGGGAGTGTACTCCACCGGAGGCGAAACAGCCGATGTAGGCGATCTGGTACGCACCATCATCGTGGACAGCACCGTCAGTTGTCGCATGAAGCGGGCCGATATAATCGACAACGCCAACATCAAAGGCGGAGAGGTCATAGTCGGCCTGGCTTCGTTTGGACAAGCAGTTTACGAAAAAAGCTACAACGGCGGCATGGGCAGCAACGGCCTCACTTCGGCCAGGCATGATGTCTTTGCCCGCTATCTGGCTCAGAATTATCCCGAAAGTTACGACCCCAATACTCCCGAGGCTTTGGTCTATTCCGGAAATTTAAAACTCACAGAACCTGTCCCAGGCACAGGACTAACTGCCGGACAACTGGTGCTTTCTCCCACCCGGACCTACGCCCCCGTGATCAGGGCCATACTGAATGAACTCCGGGCAGGCATCCACGGCATGGTACATTGCACCGGTGGAGCCCAGACCAAAGTGCTGCATTTTGTGGAAAACAAAAAAGTGGTCAAAGACAATCTGTTTCCCCTGCCACCTCTGTTCCGCATTATTCAGGAGCAATCGGGCAGTGACTGGCAGGAAATGTACAAAGTGTTCAACATGGGGCATCGCATGGAAATCTATCTGGATCAATCGGATGCTGCACGGATAATAGAAATCGCTGCCGGCTACGGTATCGAAGCAAGAATAATAGGACATGTGGAAGAAGCTAAGGCTAATCAGCTGATTATAAAGAGTGAGTTCGGATGTTTTGAATATTATTAGCCGGAATTTGTAGCAAAAACAGCCCTTTACGCATCTATGCGCTTATATCCGCAGTATTTTTTCTTTTTTCTATCAAGCAGATAAATGACTGAACATTCCTTACTGGACAGACTCGACTGGCTGCAAAGCCGTTTTGATGAAGTATCAACCATGATTGCCTCTCCCGATGCCGTTTCGGACATGAAACGCTACGTCAGGCTCAATAAAGAATACAGGGATCTGGAACAAATCGTCCATGCCAGGCAAGAATACATCCAGCTACTCAATAACATTAACGAAGCCAAAGCCCTGCTCGAACAGGAAAGCGATGC
>JAAZGQ010000194.1 GCA_012511135.1 Bacteroidales bacterium
AGAAAAAGGCCAAAACAATCATTATAGTAGCAGCAACAACCGCCACCAGAATGGAAGTATTAAAAATAAAATAAGTGATGCAAAAAGTAGCGATGGCGGCTAACACAATACCGGCCAATACCCAGGAGGCTTTCAGGTCTTTTTCGGTCCTGACCACTTCCTCTCCGGTTTCCGTGGCCGCTTTTTTCAAATCTTTCACCGAACGCTTCAGGCCGGTAGTCAGGCTGGAACGCATCCTGTAAAGTGTAAAAATAGCCGCCAGCAACATACCGCCAATGGCAACGATCCTGACCACAGACTGCCAAAGAGTGTTGGCGGCCAGCATCCAGGCTTCCTGCGAATCCACAGCTATGCCGTCCACTGCAAAACCGTTCACAAAATCCCGGCCATAAACAGCCAGCAAAAGGGGAACCATCAGGCCCCAGGCCATCACAGAACCACTGAAGTTTAACGAAGCCAGACGTGGCCCTATAATGTATCCTACTCCCAAAAAGGCCGGACTGACATTGGGAGCGGCGGCATAAAAGCCCCCCTCTATACTGTGTCCGCTGGTGAGTTTGGCTATGGCTACTTTGAAAAAAGCCCGGGCACTCGAAGCATAGAGCTGCAAAGCAGAACCTAAAGTTACCAGTGCACCTCCGACCATGGCCCAGATCAGGTATTTGGAATCGCCTGTGCTGCTGCGTCCGCTTTTGTGTATTTCGGCTGCTGCAGTACTTTCGGGGAAGGGCAATTCCTTGTCTTCGACCATCACCCTACGTAATAGAGCTACAAAAAGTACCCCCAACACACCGCCGGTAACCAGAATCAGCGAAGCGGTCATGTAACTGTGCCAGGACGAAAATTCGTCACCGCCCCAGACACCGGCAATAAAAAAGGCAGGCAAGGTAAAAATGGCCCCGGCAGCCACCGATTCACCAATGGAACCTACCGTACGGGCAAAATTTTCTTCCAGCAGACTGCCTTTGAAAAAACGTAAAACAGCCATGCCGATTACAGCCGCAGGATAAGTGGCAGCTATAGTCATGCCGGCCTTGAGGCCCAGATAAGCATTGGCTGCTCCCAGCACCACCGCCAGAACCAGCCCAATTAGCAAGGCTCTCAGCGTAAATTCCCTAAAACCCGTATTGGAGCCCTCAGGACGATACATTGCAGATTTTTCCATAGTATTCACATAAAAATTTCCTCTGTTTTAAAAAATACTCAAAATTCAGCGCTGCTAATGTAGCGTTTTTTTTATTTATTATGATTTTTTTTGCTGCATCAAATATGCCTTGAAATCATCGAAACCGGCGCTCAGGGAAATGCTCTGTTTTCGGGCCTGCATAAAAGCCTGCAGTCGCGCGGGCACAACAATGGATTCACCCAGTATGCTCTCGACTGTATCTTTGAACTTGGCAGGATGGGCTGTTTCGAGAAAAATACCGCTTTCGCCCTTCCTCAGGCCTTCTTCCAGAGCCCTGTATCCGCAGGCACCGTGGGGATCGAGCAGGTATTTCTTTTCTTGATAAACCCGGTAGAGCGTTTCGCGAATTTGCTGATCGTCGTAACGGGCTCCGGCTATATCGGCTGTGATGGCCTGGTGAGAATGCCCGTATAAATCGAGGATGCGGGCAAAATTGCTGGGATCGCCCACATCCATGGCATTGGCCAGGGTGGCTACCGAAGGTCGCGGCCTGTACACTCCGCTGTGCAGGTATTCAAAAAAGACGTCATTGCTGTTGTTCGAAGCAATAAAACGTTTGACGGGCAAACCCAGACGCCGGGCAAAAAAACCGGCCGTAATGTTGCCGAAATTTCCGCTGGGCACACAGATTACCAGCCCAGAGGGATCGTTGTGCTGCTTCCATTGAGCATAGGCATTAAAATAATAAAAAGCCTGAGGCAGAAAGCGGGCCACATTGATGCTATTGGCCGAAGTTAGATTAAGCCTTTCGTTCAATTCCGTGTCCATAAAAGCCTGCTTGACCAGGCGCTGACAATCGTCAAAATTGCCCTCTACTTCGAGAGCAGTGATGTTTTGCCCCAGGGTGGTAAACTGCTTTTCCTGAATCTCGCTGACCAGGCCTTTGGGATACAGGACATGTACCTGTATGCCCTCCACCCCCAGAAAACCATTGGCCACAGCACTGCCTGTGTCACCCGAGGTGGCTACCAGCACATGAACTAGTTCCTGCCCCTGCCGACGGATAAAATAGGCCAGCAGTCGAGCCATAAAACGGGCACCCACGTCTTTGAAGGCCAGGGTGGGGCCATGAAACAATTCCAGACTGTAGATAGGCTCGTCTATCCTTACCAGAGGAGTTTCAAAATTCAAAGTATCGTAAACCAGCTCCCGAATGGTATCTGAGGGAAGATCTTCTCCAAAAAAAGCCGCTGCCACCCGGAAGGACATTTCCCGAAAGCTCAGGCCGGGAAGTTCCTCAAAAAAGGATGCCGGCAATGGATTAATACGTTCGGGCATGTACAAACCCCGGTCAGGAGCCAGACCCCTGACCACGGCTTCCTGCAATGAGGCCACAGGGGCTGTTTTGTTGGTGCTGTAATAGTTCATTTTTTGATTTGTCTTGTCAGACTTTTATATAAAAAATAAGACTTTGATGTATTCTGGTTTAAAGCT